>CAZYGB010000010.1:0-12108 GCA_964647525.1 uncultured Candidatus Saccharibacteria bacterium
AAGGATATTTAAAAGCAAAAAAATATTATAAATCATGGATAAAAAATCAATAATCTTACAATCAATAGAAAATCATATCGAGATCGGAAAGAGAGTTTTGGGTAATCAAGATATTTTACTTATGATTGAAAAAGTTACAGAGGAGATAATAAAAGCATTTAGAAACGACAAGAAAGTGCTTTTTTGTGGGAACGGAGGCTCAGCTGCTGCTGCTCAGCATTTAGCCGCTGAACTTTCTGGAAAGTTCTATTTAGATAGAGAGCCATTATTTGCAGAAGCCCTACATGTTAATTCGTCTTATCTAACAGCGGTAGCTAATGATTATTCATACGATGAAGTGTTTGCTCGGCTTATTAAAGGAAAGGGGAGGTGTGGTGATGTCTTGATTGCTATTTCTACCTCGGGTAATTCTAAAAACATAATAAAGGCAATTAAAACCGCGAATAGTATAAAAATGATTACTGTTGGCTTGACTGGTAAAAGTGGTGGCGCGATGAATGATATATGCAAATATTTAGTTAAAGTTCCATCATCTGACACACCAAGAATTCAGGAATCACATATTTTAATAGGTCATATTATCTGTGAGACTGTTGAAAAAGAACTTTTTTCATGATAAAAAAATCTGTAATTTTTATTGACAGAGACGGGGTTATAAATAAGGAAATGCCTGAGGGAGAGTACGTGAAAAGATGGAACCAATTCCACTTTTTACCGGGAGTATTTAAAACCTTAAAGACCTTAAAGGAAAACGGTTTTTTGGCTATCGTAGTAACCAATCAGAGATGTGTTGCTAAAGGTGTTATTTCTGAAGAGGATTTGAAAGAAATTCATAATAAAATGACAACGCAAATAAAACAACATGGAGGAAACATAGATGCTATTTATTTCTGCCCACATGATATTTCTAATAATTGTAATTGTAGAAAACCTAAACCAGGCATGATCTTAGAAGCAATTAATGATCTGAAAGAACAAGGTGTTCAAATAGATTTCAAAAATAGCTATATGGTTGGTAATTCTGAAACAGATATTTTAGCTGGAAAAAATAGTGGGTTGATAACAATCAAGATTGGAGGATATTCGACACTTTCTGATCTGAACGAAAAGACTTTTTTGGAAGCTGTGAGATGTATTTTAAAAAGAAGTTCTATTTAATATTTTTATGCTTGATGATTTTTCCAAAAATGTAGCCATTTCCTCCATTAGTAGGGTACTAACTATTGGGATGGCTGTCCTCACAAGCGTTATTATTGCTCGAATTCTCGGTCCCTCAGGAAAAGGTATCTTAGCTGCTTTAGGGGCAATGGTGGGCATAGCTCTACAATTTGGTAGTCTAGGACTTCATGGAGCTAATACTTATTTTGCTGCTAAAGATAAGAATAAATCTACTTCCTTAATTGCTAATTCTTTTTGGTTTTCTTTGGTTGTTGGTTTGGTTATATTCTTCATTTCCTATTTATTTTTAAGCCAACATCTTGGGGCATTAGGACAGGTTGATTTTCGTTTAGCTACGATAGCCTTAGCAGCAGTACCATTTTTACTTTTGAATTATTTATGGCAAAATATTCTGGTGGGCCTAAATAAAATTAAAACGTACAATGTAGTTTTAATTTTGAATCAATCTTTATATCTTGTAGGCGCCATAGTCATTTTATTAGTTCTGAGAAAAGGAGTTTTGCCATTAGTGATCTTTAATACTGTTACCGCTATAATTATCACTTTTCTTTTTTGGATTTATTTTTTAAGAGCTAAGAAATTCTCTTTTAAGGTTGACTGGCATTTAATTAAGCAGTCTTTAAATTACGGATTCAAAGTTTATATTAGCTGTTTTTTAGGTTATTTAGTTTTGCGTTCTGATATCTTTATTTTAAATTATTTTAGGGGAGCAGCGGAAACAGGGCTTTATTCGGTAGCAGCTAGTTTTATTGATGCATTTCTTGTGCTGCCTTCTATTATTGCCTTGCTTCTTATACCAAAGGCTACAGAGAATTTGGGGCAAAGCGGAGATATTGTAGCGAAGGTTTCAAGAATTTCCATTATAATTGTTGCCGTAATTTGTTTTGGTGCGATATTTTTAGGTCGGCCTGCAATAAACATTGTATTTGGCTCTGCTTTCGATAAAAGTTTTATTCCTCTATTAATTTTAGTTCCTGGTGCTTTCTTTTTATCGATTGGAACTATAATATCCCAATATTTTACAGCTCATAATCGCTTAATGCCCATTGTTTATGTTTGGGCGATAGCTACCATTTTAAATATAAGTATGAATATTGTATATATTCCAATTTATGGGATGGTTGCTGCTGCTGCTAGTTCTTTGTTAGCTTATATTGTGGTGTGTAGTTATGTTGTCTATAGTTTTTTGCGACTTAATAATTACTCTTTTGCCAAATTAATTCCCACTCGAAAAGATATTAAAATTATTTATAATAAATTAGATATCATAAAACACCTTAAAATACATGAATGATAAACAACATGCCATTAATCAATGGACTAAACATCCAATCGGTGTGGAGTCTACTGAATATAAGGAGGGAACAAAGGAGTTTTTTGATGATATAGCAAGAAATCGCTATGAAATTTATGCTTCTTGGATGAAAAACACTTTTAGGTTTGAGCAATTTAAAAACAAAAAAGTTTTAGAAATAGGGGTAGGAACTGGTACGGATCATCTTCAGTTTGCTAAAGCTGGAGCAATTTTAACAGGTATTGATATTACTCCAAAATCTATAGAGCTAACTAAGAAAAATTTGGAAGTGCATGGATATAGATCTAATCTATTAATAGCTGATGCCGAGAGCCTACCTTTTGAATCTAATTTTTTTGATACAGTATATTCTTTCGGTGTATTACACCACACTCCAAATACTCGGAAAGCAATTGATGAGGTCTACAGGGTATTAAAACCCCAAGGTAAAGCTATCATAGCTTTGTATCATAAAAATTCATTATTTTATTGGTATAGTATATTCTTAAATCAGATGATCTTGAAAGGGCGTATATTTAAAAATTTTAGAGAGACAATTTTATCAGAAATTGAATACGGCGGTAAAGAAACTAAGCCTTTAGTAAAATTATATACTAAAAGGGGTGCTAGAAGTTTGTTTCATAAATTTAGCAATATTAAACTTTATACTCGGCATACAGGTATTGGACTTTCTGCTAGATTAATAAATAGAATATTGAAAATGAAAGGTGTTAATAGAATCATCGAATGGGCTTCTTTGAAATGGGGATGGTATTTAATTATAGAAGCAACAAAATGAGTGAAGAGCATCGTATAAATGTTCTTATAACTTATCATGGGTTTCAAATAGATTCTTTTGTCCATAAAGAAAATTTTCTTGTATTAAATATAAATGATTACAAAAGATTAAGAAAATACAGAATAAATCAATTTGTTAGTGGAACTTGGTCATTGATAGATAAGCAGTTTAAGATTTTTATTGAGGCTTTATTTTGTTTTAAAAAGGCAGAACAAAAATATTTTATTGATAATACCGGTAAGATAGAAAGGTTTTCTTTTTGGCGATTTCTTTTTATCGATATTCCTTTATTTGTTATAGAACTATTATTTGGGTTAGTGATTATCATTGTTACCTGGCTTACTTTGTTTATTTTCAATTTATGTCTAAAGAAAAAGTGGGTGAATCATAATAACGACTCAAAAAAGATAATATATCTTCGTACTGATAATTTTCGAGGATTACAACAAGGAGGTTCATTCACTCATTTTCGGGGAGTAGTAAAAGGCTTTTCTGGTTTAGGATATAAAATTCATTATATTGGTTCGGGAGACATACAAGTACCAGGATTAAATTTTCCTAAAACTATTATTCCTCATCCTTTAAAGTTTAATCTTTCTGAAATTCCTGATATCTATTATAATTGGCGTTTTATTTCCAAAGCCTATAGGGTTATTAAAAAAAATAATCCTTTGTTTATTTATCAAAGGCATAGTATTTTTAATGTATGCGGAGTAGCTTTATCGCAATTAACAGGTGTTCCTTTAGTTTTAGAATACAATGGTTCAGAGTCTTGGGTTCGCCAAAAATGGGGAGGGTTATTGATTTTCAAAAGACTCTGCTATTTTATGGAGAATTTTTCTCTTAAAAGAGCCAAAATTATTGTTGTTGTCTCTAAACCAATAAAGGAAGAACTAATCAAACGTAATATTCCTGAAAGCAAAATTCTTGTTAATCATAATGGCGTTGATATAGACGAATTTAATCCAAATATTGAGGGTTCAAAAATTAGAAAAAAATTAAATTTAGAGGGTAAAATAATTATTGGTGCCGTATCTACTTTTGACGTTTGGCACGGAATGCCTACTTTAGCTAAAGCAATAGAACCAGTTATAGAAACATTCCATATTTCACATTCTAAATTCCAAATTCATTTTCTTTTTATTGGTGATGGTGTTCAACGATCTGAATGTGAACGGATTATTAAAGAGACTGGGATGGAAAATTATGTAACCTTTATAGGAATTATTCCTTATCAAGATATTCCTCAATATTTAGCCGCTTGTGATATTTTAGTTTCTCCTCATATTCCAAATCCTGATGGTACTCCATTTTTTGGTTCTCCGACAAAACTTTTTGAATACATGGCTATGGGTAAGGGCATAGTAGCGTCTGATTTAGACCAAATTGGTGAAGTTTTAGAGCATCAAAAAACTGCCTGGTTAGTAAAGCCGGGAGATACAAAGAATTTAGTAAGTGGTATAATAAAATTAGTTCAGGATAAGAAATTACGCGAAGAGTTAGGTAAAAATACTAGCCAAGAAATAGTAAAAAATTATACTTGGGATGAAAATATTAAAAAAATTATCGATTTATATATTAAATTTTGAAGAAGATCTTATCTTTCAGTACCCTGAAGAAAAAAGCAAATAAATTTATATGAACAACCAATTCTCGAAAGAGAGAGTAATACAATTTTGGGATCAAAAACCATGTGGAACTTTTGGAGTAATACCGGAGAATATTAATCTAGAATATTTTTTAAAAATTAGAGAACGGCGTTATAATTTGGAGCCATTTATTAATTTAATAGCTCAATTTAACAGGTGGCAGGACAAAAAAGTTTTAGAAATTGGTTGTGGTATTGGTATAGATGGAATGGAATTTGCCAAAAATGATGCTGACTATACTGGCGTTGATATCTCTAAAAAATCGTTGGAATTAGCTAAAATCTACTTTTCTCTAAATAATCAAAAAGGTAATTTATTATTAGTGGATGCTGAAGCTTTACCTTTTGAAGATAATTCCTTCAATTTAGTTTATTCATGGGGAGTTTTACATCATACTCCTAATATTCAAAAAGCGGTTGAAGAAATATATAGAGCTTTAACGCCAAGTGGCCAATGTACTATTATGCTATATAATATCCATTCTTTGGTTGCCCTACAGCTTTATTTAATCTATGGGTTATTCAGAGGTAAACCATTTGTTAGTATTAAGCAGCTATTTAATGAGCATCATGAAAGTCTGGGTACTAAAGCATTTTCTAATTCAGAGATACGATTAATGTTTAAAAAGTTTAGTAATATCAAAATTCAAAATATTTTAACTCCTTATGATTTTAGAATTCGCAAGAATGTTTATTTACCAGTTTGGTTTCGTAAAATTATACCTTCGAGATTTGGTTTTTTTACTGTTATAAAAGCTTCAAAAACAATTTAATATTTTAATATGATCTTCTACATTATTTTATATATTTTCCTAACTGTAAGTGGGTTGGTGCTTTTAAAGGGAGGGTTAGCACAGACGCAACTTTTAGGACTAGGAGATTTGATTAAGAATCTGCTGAATTTTAGATTTTTATTAGCACACTTAAAATTTATTTTAGGGATTTTATGTTACGGTAGCAGTTTTGTCACCTGGATGTTTTTGTTATCAAAACAGGATTTATCAAGGATTTATCCTTTAACAGTAGGAATAGTTTATGCATTGATTATGATTGCCTCAGTAGTATTTTTTCATGAGCAATTTACTCTTTATAAAGTTATTGGTGTTATTTTAATAGGATTGGGGGTTCTTTTTTTGGTAAAATGAAAGTAAATGACAAAAATTTATTTTAGTAAGGAATTCTGGATTAAGTTTTTTAGTACAGGATTTGGTGTTGCCTATTTGGTGCCATTTGGGCAGGGTATTTGGGGGGTTGTTTTGGGTTGTATTGTGGCTTTGCTTATTAATTCTTGGTTTCTAATCCCTAAACTAATATTTTTAATCGTTTTAGTTATTATTAGCATTCCTTTAGCTACTCAAGCAGAAAAGCTATTTAAAAAAGGTAAAGATCCCCAACTATTTGTTCTGGATGAAGTTATCGGAATTGGATTAGTTTTTTTATGGTTCAATATGTGGCAGGAAATAACTTTATTTCACATCAGTATTCCTTTATTTGTCTTACTGGCTGTTATTTATACGTTTTTTGATGCTGTGGAGCCATTTCCTATTAAAAGAATTGAGAAACTCCCAGGTGGATGGGGAATAGTATTAGATGATATAATGGCAGGGATTTACACTATTATTAGCTTTGTGATTATTTTGAGAATCTTTGGATAAATTATGGTTTCTATTACTTCTACTCGTATTAAAAAAGCTTTGCTTCATCCTAGTGCAGCTTTTTTGTATTTTAAAAATTATTTGAGAGGAGAAGTGATTCGTCAAAAAATGAAATGTTCCTTTCTGAATAAAGTAAATTTGAAAAAGGGACTGTCAAAAGAGGTATATCAGAATCTAGAACTTCATTTTTTTCAAAGAAAGAGGCCTCTTTTTTTTACAGATAACAGTAATTTTTTAGAAGAGATAACTAAACAGGATTTTATTATTCCTGTAGCAGAGAAGATTCTTAAGCAAGAATTTAGTTTTTTAGGAATGCTTCCTAAGACGGTAAAAAATATTGACTGGGATGAAGATATAAAATCTGGTTATCGTTGGCCTGATAATTTCTACATAGATTTAAGAGAGGGATTGGAAAAAGAGTATAATAAAGGTCGGGATATTCAAATAGTTTGGGAGTTATCCCGTTTTCATTATTTAATTCCCTTAGCATTAGCGTATCATAAAACAGGTGAAGAAAAATATTTACAAAAATGGCAAGAATTAATATTAGACTGGATAGGTAAAAATCCTCTCTACTATGGTCCTAACTGGGTCAATGCTATGGAAGTCTCTAAAAGAGCTTGTAATTGGATCTTTAGCTGGCAGATTATTAATAAAAAAGGGAAATTACCAAGAGGATTTTTAGAAAAGTTCTTAATTTCTTTAATTGAGCACGGGAGGTTTATTTATAGCAATTTAGAGTATGCCCCCTTACCTTCTAATCATTATCTTTCTGACATAACAGGTTTGTTTTTTTTAGGAACAATGCTTCCAGAATTAAGAGAAGCCAGGAAATGGCTTTCTTACGGAAAAAAAGCCCTAGAGAAAGAAATACAGAGACAGGTTTATAAAGATGGAGTGGATTATGAACTCTCTATTTCCTATCATCGTTATGTAACAGAGCTTTTCTTATGGGCTGGCTGGCTAGGTAAAATCAATCAGCAAGATTTTTCCTCTTCTTATAAGGAGAAGCTTAAAAAAATGGTGTTATTTACCTATTCTTATATCAAACCTAATGGATTAGCATCTCAAATAGGGGACGATGATGATTCTCGATTATTCCTTCTCTGGGATGATTTCTATAACTGGGAGAAGAGAGATCATTCTGATGTATTAAGGATTTATAAGTATCTAGAGGGAAGAGAATTGGAGAAAAGCAATGCTTTTCCAGAAAGCGGCTATTATATTATAAGAGATAAAGATTTCTATTTAATTACCGGAAGAAATAAAGGTTGTTACGGAAGAGGGGGGAATCATACCCATAATGATATTCTTAGTTTTGAATTAAATATGAATAAGGAAGACTTTTTTGTTGATTCCGGGACGTATGTTTATACATCTGATTTTAAAGAAAGAAATAGGTTCCGGAGCACCAGGGCTCATAATACAGTTATGGTGGATCAACAAGAACAAGATCGCTTATCTCCCCATCCCTTTTATTCTGAACAGAAGGCTCAATTGTCAGTGAAACAATGGAAAGAGACAGAGGAAGAAATTGTTTGGGAAGGGGAACATAATGGATATGCAAGGTTATCCCAGCCAGTTATTCATAGACGTTCTTTCAGGTTTCAAAGAGAAAAGAAAACATTATTTCTAATTGATAGCTTCCAGGGTAAAGGAAAGCATAGTTTAGAGTGGAATTTCCATTTGGCTCCTCATATTAAGGTATGGATCAAGGAAAAAACCGAAGGTGATAGGGAGATTCTTTTAATAGGGGAAAACTGTTCCTTGTTATTCCTGGCTCCCCAGATTCTAAATTGTGTTATTATTGAAGATGAGGTTTCATCTAGTTACGGAGTGAAGATTCCTACTAAAACCATTAGATTTAGTGGCTTTTTGGAAGGAGAAGTACCTAAGGAATATGAATTCCGGCTTCAGTCAGTTAAGTAGTTTTTCTACGTATCATATGAACATTTTAATCTATACCCAGTATTTTGTTCCGGAGTCAAATGCTCCTGCTAATCGTTGGGGATATTTTGCTCGTTATCTTGTTCGGCAAGGACATCAGGTAACTGTTTTAACTTCTTTTCCTCATCATCCTCAAGGGAAGATTTTTCCTGGATATAAAAACAAATGGAGGCAAACAGAAGAAAAGGACGGTATTAAGATTATTAGATCTTGGACATATATTTCCTCTTCCAGGAAGTTTTTACCTCGTCTTTTGAATTATTTATCTTTTGCTTTCTCTAGCTATAGGAATAGTGCCTCTTTAAAGAATCTTGATTTAATTATTGTATCTTCTCCTCCTTTATTTGTTGCCCTTCAGGGAAAGAGAATTGCTCAAAGAAAGAAAATTCCTTTAATATTAGATCTTAGAGATATTTGGCCGGAAGCAGCAGTTAGTACGGGCTATCTCAGGAGGGGATTGATTTATCGTTGGGCAGACAGGAAAGCAAAGGGAGTTTACAGAACAGCTCAGAAGATATTAGTAAATTCACCTGCTATGTTGGAAGAATTGGAGAAAGAAGGTGTTTCCAGGGAAAAATTAGTTTTTCTACCTAATGGAGCTGATTTAGATCTGTTTTCCTCAAGAGCTGATTCTTCTGTTATTAACCAGCAGTATCATTTAGAGGGAAAGTTTGTTGTTTTGTATACTGGACTCTTAGGTTTTGCCCAGGCACCGGAGATAATGATAAAAGCAGCAGATCTTTTGAAAGATACTTCAGATATTGTATTATTAATAGTAGGGATAGGACCATTGTATCAGAGCTTAAAGCCAAAATCTGATAACGTAATCTTGGTAGGAGCAAAGCCACATAAAGAAATACCTAATTTCATTGCCCGGGCTGATCTTTGTTTAATTCCATATAAAAACAAAGAAACATTTAAAAAGAATATTCCTTCTAAAATGTATGAGTATATGGCAGGGGGAAAAGCAATAATTATCAATTTAGAGGGAGCAGCAGGAAAGATTATCCGAGAAGCAAAAGCGGGGTTGATAGTAGAGCCAGAGAATCCCCAGGCATTAGCGGAAGGGATTTTAAAGCTCTATCAATCCCAAGCCTTAAGAAAGGAAATGGAAGAGAACAGCAGATCTTACGGGAAAGAGCATGGAGACAGAAGAATTATTAGCCAAAAATTAGAGAATATTTTACAAGATGTTATTAAGAAATAAAATTAAAACATTTCTATTATTAGGAGGAGATATTGCAATCTTTTATTCCTCTCTTATCTTAGCTATCTTTATTAGAAGGGGTTATCCTTTTCCAGTATCAGTTCTAAGAGAAGCCTTCTTACCTTTTACTTTTGTTCTTTTAGGATGGCTGATTCTTTTTACTATTAGCCATCTATATGAATTAAGATTTGCTCAGAATAACAGAAGTTTTGGGGAAACAGTTCTGAAGCTATTTCTGGGGAGTACTGTTTTAACTATTGCTATCTTTTATCTACTTACTCCTACCTTTACCCCCAAGACAATTCTTTTAATTTTTCTCATTCTTTTCTGGAGCATCTTTGCTCTTTGGCATACTCTTTTTAATTATTTAATAAGGAGATCCCGCTTTAATGTTCTTCTTGTCTCTCGGGCGGAGGAAAAGGGAGGATTGGAAGATTTCTTAGAAAAGAACAAACAACTGGGATACAATCTGGCTGCTAGTTTATCTTCCTTAGAGGGGGATGTAAGAGAAAGCATTAAGAAAGAGGATATTAGTCTGGTGGTCGTAGATAAGGCCATCCTGGACGATTTTCTCTCTCTTTTTCCTGATATTTCCCAGAAGGTAAAGATAGTTGATTTTCTTGATTTTTATGCTCAGATTATGCAAAAGATACCCTTAGCTCAATTAAGTAATGTTTGGTTTTTGGGTATATCATCATTAGAAAGGAATGCCTACGAACAGTTAAAGAGAATGAGTGATGTAATAGGGGGAATTATTCTATTTATAATATCATTGCCACTTTGGCCAGTTATTTCTCTATTAATTAAATTAAATTCTTCTGGCCCTATAATATATAAATCAATTAGGGTAGGAAAAAAAGGGAAAGACTTCATTATTTATAAGTTTCGTACCATGGTCAAGGATGCTAATGAAGTTGGTCCTGCTTGGACAGTGGCCCATGATCCCCGTATTACTAAGGTAGGGAAGCTTCTTCGCTGGACTCATCTTGATGAAGTGCCCCAAGTTATTAATGTTCTCAAGGGTGATGTTTCTTTTGTCGGCCCCCGGCCGGAGGAGAAGAAATTAGTGGAAATATTTCAAAAAGAGATTCCTTTTTATCAATACCGCTTTCATATAAAACCAGGAGTAATTGGTTGGGCTCAGATTAATTATCCCCATGGTTCTTCAGTACAAGATGCCCGGGAGAAATTAAAGTATGATTTTTACTATTTAGCTAACAGGAACCTGTTCTTTGATTTACTTATTGCTTTGAAAGCCTGGCGCATTCCTTTTGAAATTTCTACTCATTGATATGTTTTATAAAGTCAGAGTATTTCCAGGAGAGAAGGAAGACAAAATCATCAAGAAAAATGAAGATTCCTTTATCGTAAAAATGAAGGAAAAACCCCAACAGGGAAAAGCTAATCAATATTTACGTCAGATGCTTGCTTCTTATCTTCAAATCCCAGTGGGAGAAATTAGAATTGTTAAGGGAGCTCATCAAAAAAGCAAAATTATCCACATTAGCCCTTGACTTACTTGAAGCCTTTTTTGTTTTGTGCTATCCTTAAACAAGGTCGATTTTTCTTTCTTTCTTAAAAGAAAGAAGATTAAAAGATATAAAAAATAAAAAAATGAATAAAAAGACTTTACTTATCGTATTAGGAGTTATTATTATCCTAATTATCATTTTTGCAGGTGCGAGAACAACAAAGACACCTACTCCAGAGCCTATTGTTCCTCCAGAAGAAATTACAGAACCAGTAGAACCAATAGCACCAATAGATATGGATGTTGAAGTACCTGTTACTGAAGAAGAAGTTCCAGTAGAATAGTAATTGAAATATTAATAGAGAATCATTCGGGGAAGAATCCGAGTGTTAAAAGGGTTAAAGAATGGTTTCTTTCTTACTTATAAAAGAAGCAATATTTTTGGGGTGTTTGCAGGGTTTTACCGAATTCTTACCGGTCAGTAGCTCTGGCCATTTGGTGATTGCTCAGCATTTTTTACCAGCAATATCTTCTCAACCTGTAAGCTTAGTTATTGTTCTTCACTTAGGAACACTCCTTGCCTTAATTCTTTACTTTAGGAAAGAATGGAAGAATATTTTATCTTCCCCCCGAATAATTTTCATGATTGCAATTGCTTCTATTGTTACCGTATTACTGGTTCTTCCTTTTAAATCGCAAGTAGAAAATAGTTTTTCTAACCCCCGTTTAGCTGGCTTAATGCTTATGCTAACGGGGGTTTTGTTGTTCTCTGCTAGTTGGGTGAAACATAACAAGAAAGAGATGGTACAGGGGAAACAGGCGATTGTAGTGGGAGTGTTTCAAGCCTTATCGGTACTGCCCGGTATTTCTCGTTCAGGGGCTACAATTTCTGCTGGAATCTTTTCTGG
>CAZYGB010000011.1:0-11944 GCA_964647525.1 uncultured Candidatus Saccharibacteria bacterium
GGTGAAATTACCGAGAAAAGTACGTTTTTCCTCCCTTATTACCCCTTCTCCCTGACAAAAACTACAGGTTTTTAGCTTAGAGCCGGGTTCATAACCCTTACCCTGACAGTGTTCACAGGAAATGTAGGTACGAAAAGAAATATCCTTCTTCACTCCCAAGGCAGCTTCTTCCAGAGAAATCTCCAGGTTGATTTCCACACCTCTCCCCTGGGCTTTTTCTTTCCTTCTGCTTGGCTGAGAAGTAGCTCCACCAAAAAAATCGGAAAAAATATCATTCAAATCAATCCCTCCGAAAGAGGAACCAAAATTGCTTTCTTGCCATTGAGTGCCAAATCCGCCAGGAAATCCTTGGAATCCCTGTCCATTTCCAGGAACACTCCCAAATTTGTCATATTGGTCTCTTTTCTCTTTGTTGGACAGAACTTGATAGGCCTCGCTAACTTCTTTAAACTTTTCGCTATCCCCTCCCTTGTCAGGATGATATTTATGAGCAAGTTTGTAAAAAGCTTTTTTTATATCAGCTGTAGAGGCGTCTCGAGATACGCCCAAAATTTCATAATAGTCTCTCATATTTCTAATATCTCTTTCTCTATATTCCGATGTTTAATTTGAATCACTTTCGAAGATATTAATATTTGCAATAAAAGACTGCTTCCCAATATTATTACAATAGAAAACACAGAATTGATAAGATTTAATAAGCTTAGTGACGTTAACAAAACAAGGAAGCCAATACTAAGCTTAAGGGCAAGAGGAAAGGTTTGCCAACCTGTCTTTAACCAATTGCCTATTAAACCGGGAATCGTCTCGTTCCCCTGAATAGGAAAGTGGAACATCTGAGACAGACTATCCTTCATATTCTGAAGAATAGACCCTGTCATTATTGATCCCATTCCTTCCATTCCTAACTGGGATGATTGTCCTTGAACATAATTATTCAAAACATCATCTACTGTTCCCGACAAGTTAACAGAAGGGACCACCCCCTGTGGTATCCCTTGAGTAGTACGGCTTATCAAAAAATCCCAAATCTTAACGCCTGACTGCTGAATTTCAGATTGTTTCACTTGCAAAATAATTAAGGTAGACAATATTAATACCAGGGCCACAGTAAGAAAGAAGGCTCCTCGACGAACTATCCGCCATAAATTAAGACGGATTAATATCTGGTATTCTCTTGTTATCATCATTCGAGCCACAAAAAACAGAATAAAAAGAACAGCAATTTCAATAAGAAGAAACTTATTGATTTGATGACTAAGGAATAAAGGAAGAAAACCGCTGGCACTAAGAGCAATATTCCATAAAGAAAACTCCTTGAGATGACTAGTCAAAGCAAAGATCACCCAGAGGGAGAAACCTAAACCCCAGCAAATAATTGCTCCAGTCAAAATCCCCCAACTAAAATTCTGAAGGAGCCCTAAAGTAAAAAGGGACCCCAAAGCAAAACAGGCAACAATCCCCAATGCAAAAATAGAAGATTTCAATGCCTGATCCTTATCTTTACTAGCTAGTTTATAGAGGCGATAAAAATTAGTTTCTAGAGCCATAAAAGAATTATAGCACAAATTTTCCTACAATGGTGTAATTATACAATTATTTCTCTTCAAAATCGGCTTCCTTGGCATCAGAAGATGGCGTTTCGTCTTTCTTTTCTTTAGTTCCTTCCTCTTTTTTATCTTTCTCTTCTTTCTCTGAAGAAGCTGCTGGCTTCTGTTTATAAAGCTCTGTTCCCACTTCAGACAAGGTTTTAGTCAATTGCTCTAATCTTTCCTTAACTTCCTCTTTCTCTCCTTTCTCCTTGGCTTCTTTGAGTTCTTTGATCTGACTTTCTAACTTTTCCTTAGCATCAGCAGGAATCTTAGCTTCATTTTCTTTAATTGTTTTTTCCGCTGTATAAATCAAAGAGTCAGCCTGAATATCTAATTCCACTGATTCTTTTTTCTTGCTGTCCTCCTCTTGATGAAGTTCTGCCTCTTTCTTTAATTTTTCTATTTCTTCTTTTGATAATCCGGATGATCCCTCAATACGAATGGATTGTTCTTTTCCGGAAGCCCTGTCTTGAGCTTTAACGCTCAAAATTCCATCAGCATCAATATCAAAAGAAACTTCAACCTGGGGAATACCCCGGGGGGCAGGGGGAATACCGTCTAAGATAAACTTTCCTAAGCTTTTACAATCATCAGCCATTGCTCTTTCCCCTTGTAAAACATGAATTTCTACAGAAGTCTGACTATCAGCTGCTGTTGAGAAAGTCTGTGATTTAGAAATAGGAATTGTTGAGTTTTTAGAAATGAGAATAGTATTAACCTTACCGAGTGTTTCTATTCCCAAAGACAAGGGAGCAATATCTAAAAGAAGAACATCTTTCATCTCCCCAGACAAAATTCCTGCTTCCACTGCTGCTCCAATCGCCACCACTTCATCAGGATTAATACTTTTGTTAGGTTCCTTACCAAAAAACTTCTTCACCTCTTCCTGAATTTTAGGCATTCTGGTCTGTCCCCCCACTAATATTACTTCATCAATATCAGCAATTTTAAATCCTGATTCCTCTACAGTTTTCTTTGTTAACTCAATGCTTTTCTTTATGTACTCATCAACAAATTCTTCTAACTGAGAACGCTTCAAGGAATAGGAAAGATGCTTAGGACCAGAGGCATCAGAAGTGATAAAGGGCAAATTAATTTCTACTTTGGCGGTAGAGGACAATTCTCTTTTAGCCTTCTCGGCTGCTTCTTTAATTCTTTGCAAAGCAAGAGGGTCCTTACGCAGGTCAATGCCCTCATCTCTTTTAAAGCTGTCAATGATCCAATCCATCACCTTTTGGTCAAAATCATCCCCCCCTAGATGAGTGTCGCCTCCGGTTCCCTTTACTTCAATGGTATCAGGAGCAATATTTAAAACAGAAACATCAAAAGTTCCTCCTCCTAAATCAAAGACTACAATTTGTTGATCTTTCTTTTTGTCTAAACCATAAGCTAACGCTGCTGCGGTGGGTTCATTAATAACTCTTTTTACCTTCAAACCGGCTATTTCTCCAGCATCGCGGGTAGCTTTCCTCTGACTGTCGTCAAAGTAAGCCGGACAGGTAATAACAACATCTGTAATTTTTTCTCCTAATTTTGCTTCAGCATCAGTCTTTAATTTTTCTAGAATCATGGCTGAAATTTCCTGAGAGGTATACCAACGCTCACTCATTTTTATCTCCACATCATTATTCTTCCCCTCTCTAATTTCGTAAGAAAGTAATTTCTTGTCTTTTTGCACTTCCGGATCAGAAAATCTTCTTCCAATCAGTCTTTTTACAGAATAGATGGTATTTTGGGGATTGGTAATTGCTTGACGACGAGCCAGGGTACCAACTAGACGCTCATTTGATTTGGAGACTGCCACTACCGAGGCGGTAGTTCTTTCTCCTTCTGTATTTTCAATAATCTTACCCTGGCCACCTTCTATGGTAGCCATAGCAGAAAAAGTTGTTCCTAGATCGATTCCTAATACTTTTGACATAATTGTAATTTATTAATTTTTAATTTTTACTCATTTTTGGCGACTATTACCCGGGCAGGGCGAATAACTTTATTGTGTAAGATATAACCCTTGTTTAAAACCTTAATAATAGATTGAGTGGGTACATTTTTATTCTTTTCTTCTCCTACGATTTCATGATAAGCAGGATTAAATATTTCACCATCCGTCTTGATCTCTTCTAATCCAGCATTCTTCAAAATATTTAGAGCCTGACTACGAATAAGATAAATCCCTTCCAGGTACTTATCCTGCTCTTTGGAATCGCCCTTTTTAGGCAGACTTTGCAGAGCCAAGTCAAAACTGTCTAATACTAAGATGAATTCTTTAAGTAGGTTCTCGTTCGCAAAATTAATCACCGTCTGAACCCTCTTGTCCTCATCTTTTTTGTAATTGGCAAACTGGGCTCTTTCTCTCTTCCATCCCTTAAGATACTCTTCCCTTTCTTGCAGAGCCTTAATAAGCTCTTTCTGTAACTCCTTTATTTTTTTATTAGAATCTTTTTCTTCTTTTTTCATATTTAAGAAAAAACATCATTAAGATTTTTTAAAAGCATAATATTTTCCCGATAGGGCATTCTTTTAGGCCCCAATATGCCAAGAACGGCAGGAAAAGAAGGTAAGGAAGTAATTAAAGCGCTAAACTGATCAGAATCTATGAAGGGGTTCTCTTCTCCTACAAAAACAGAGGGAATACGGGTAATTTTAACATCTCTTAACTTTTCCCCCAATTTATCCAGGGATTCCAAAACAGAACGGATAAAATCAACAGAGAGAAAATCCTCCTCATTCATTCCCTGAAACATATATTGTAACCCCTCTTCTACTAATTCTTCTTCTTTTAATAGATAACAGAAGTAAAAAGAATGATTTTCCTGAACCAACTGTTTAAGCAATTCTTTAATCTTTGTTTTCAATTGTTCTTTTTCTTTAAATATTCTTTTATGACGCAATAACCAATTCTTTAACTCATCCTTCATAAGAGAAGAAATGTCCCCTTCTTGAAAAATTTCATCAACAAAAAATTGCCAAGCTTTATCAGTAGGCATCCGCCCACTAGAGATATGGGACTTATAAAGATAACCTTCTTCAGTTAATTTCTTAAAGTCGTTTCTAATTGTTGCAGAACTTATTCCTAACTTGTATTTTTTATTCAAACATAAAGAAGAGACGGCCTTACCTTTAACAAGATATTCGTCTATTAATTTATCTAAAATAGAATATTGACGAGAGGAAAATATAGCAATCATTATAACACTGACAAAATAACCTTTTCCTTGACTATTATACTCTTTAGCAATCATAAGTCAAGACTGCTAACAGTGTTAGCGCCCTTCTTTAGATAAAATCAACCTCTTATCCCCTATCTTTCCCCTTAATATTTGCTCCCCCTCTCTGGGCATGTTAAAATGAAACTGCAATTAACTTAACTACAAAAACATGCGCCAAATAATGAAAGGAAAAATCACTTGGATAGATATCTCCTCCCCCACCAAAGAAGATATCGAATATCTTCGTAAGAACTATCATTTCCATCCCTTAATTTGCAAGGAGCTGGAGGAACCTTCCCAAAGAAGTCGGGCAGAAACATACGATCAATATATATTTCTTATCACTCATTTCCCTAGTTGGAATCCAGAAAAACAAGTTTCTTACCCCTGGGAATTGGATGTCATTTTAAGCAAGGATGTTTTGGTAACCGTTTGTTATCAAAAGGACAGCCAAATGCACCAAGAGCTAATGGAAAAGATTTATAGCAAGGATTTTGAAAAGAAATATCTCAATAACACAGTAATGCTTTTCCATTTTATCATTGATGACTTAATTGAATTCGCTTTAAGGGAAATAACACATATTCAGTCAAAAGTTGATCAAGTAGAAGAAGAAATTTTTCGGGGTG
This sequence comes from uncultured Candidatus Saccharibacteria bacterium, assembly GCA_964647525.1. Classification (GTDB taxonomy): domain Bacteria; phylum Patescibacteriota; class Minisyncoccia; order UBA6257; family UBA6257; genus CAZYGB01. The sequence goes on from CAZYGB010000011.1 coordinate 5,431, forward strand.
GTTATCAAGAAGTTATTCCCAAAATTTCCTATGTTAAAAGAGATATTCTGAACTTCCGTCGGATCAGCCGTTATCTAAAAGAAAATCTTAATTCTCTCGCCCGACGGGGTCCACTTGTCTTTGGCAAAAACAGCACTATTTATTTCAATGACTTAGCGGGAGACATTCTTAAATTGGATAATTTAATAGAAAACTTCAAAGACACTATAGAATCCTTAGAAAGCACCAATAATTCCTTTATTTCTTACAAAATCAATAACCTTACCAAGGTATTTACCGTAATTTCCTTTATTACTTGGCCTGCTTTATTAATTATCAGTAGTTATCAAATGAATGTATCTCATATACCGTTAACAAATCTAGACAATGGATTCTGGATCGTACTATTCATAGCTGCTATTCCATCTATTCTCATATTCCTCTTCTTGAAGAAAAGAAAATTCCTTTAATAAAACAACATGCTTCGGGTATACAATACTCTTAATCGAAAAAAAGAAGTCTTCCAGCCAAAGACAGATAAAAAAGTGGGGCTTTACACCTGTGGTCCCACCGTATACTCCTATGCCCATATTGGAAACTTAAGAACATATATCTTTGAGGACATCTTAAAACGGGTTCTTCTCCTAGACGGCTATAAAGTTAAACATGTTATGAACATTACCGATGTGGGACATCTTACCTCTGACGCTGATGCCGGAGAAGACAAAATAGAAAAAGCAGCAAAAAAAGAAAAGAAGTCTGCACAGACAATAGCAGAATTCTACGCTAAGGCCTTTTTTCAAGACTGCCAGAAACTCAATATCATTCCTCCCGATATAAAAGCCCGGGCTACTGATCATATCAAAGAAGATATTGCTTTAATTAAAGAGTTAGAAAAAAAAGGATTTACCTATCACACCAAGGATGGTATTTATTTTGACACCTCTAAATTAAAAGATTACGGAAAATTAACTGGAATGAATTTCCAGAAATTAAACAAAACTCTCCGAGCGGGCTCTAGAATAAAATTTTCCTCAGAAAAAAGAAATATTACCGACTTCGCTTTATGGAAATTCTCTCCTCTAAAAAGCAAAAGGCAAATGGAATGGTCTTCTCCTTGGGGAATTGGTTTTCCCGGCTGGCATATAGAATGCTCGGTAATTAATTTAAAATATTTAGGAAATGCTTTTCAGAATCATTCCTTTCGTCCTCAGAAAACACAGACAATTGATATTCATACTGGTGGCATTGACCATATCCCCATCCATCACACTAATGAAATAGCTCAGGTAGAAGCAGCAACAGGAAAAAGATTTGTTAATTATTGGCTTCATGGTGCCTTTCTGACAATGAAAAAGGGGCGCATGGGAAAATCAGAAGGAAATACTATTCTTCTTAAAACCATTGAAGAAAAGAAATACAATCCCCTTGCCTTTCGTTATTTAATTCTTAATACCAGTTATCGCTCTCCTTTGGCATTCTCCTGGGAATCTTTAGCTAATGCTCAAAGCAGTCTTGATAACATATACAATTTTGCTTGGGACTGCTTATGGGATAAGAAGCATAATACCAACAAAAAAAATACTGCCTTTCCCCTCAATCCCCTTAAAAAGAAATTCCAAAAAGTTCTTAACGATGATTTGAACACTCCCCAGGCTCTAGCAATTCTTTGGACATTAATAAAACAATATTATCAAGCCAGAAAAGATCAGAAAGAAGCCAATAAGCTATCCCCTCTCCAGGTTTATAATCTCCTCCTGGAATTTGATAAAGTATTGGGATTAGAAATTGAAAAACTGAAATTAACCCCCATCCCACTTTCTATTGAGAAGTTATCTCAAAAAAGAGAACAATTACGACAAAAGCAACAGTGGTCTCAGTCAGACAAGATAAGAGAGCAAATAAATCAAGCCGGATACATAATAAAAGATACTCCTTGGGGAACAGTAATAAAACCAAATACCTATGGCAAACAATAAACAATTTCAAAATATCAAAGACAAACTACCTCCTCAGAGCCAGGAAGCTGAAGAATCTGTTTTAGGAGCAATAATTATAGACAATAATGCCATTATTAAGGTGGCGGACGTTCTTTATTCCAATGATTTCTATCAAACCAAGAATAAATACATTTACGAAGCTGTCTTAGATCTATATAAAAAGAACGAACCAATAGACACCCTCTCTTTGACTAATCGTCTCCAGGAAAAGAAATTACTGAAGGAAGTAGGTGGTATTAGCTATATCACTTCTCTAGTAAACCAAACACCTAGCAGTGCCCACGTCTCACACTATGCTAAAATTGTTCACCAAAAGAGAGTACTCCGTGACCTGATCTCTGCCTCTTACCATATAGCAGAATTAGGTTGGACAGAATCAGAAGATGTTAATAGCCTTCTAGATCAAGCTGAACAAACTATTTTTGCAATCTCTCAACAATCTATTGCTCATGATTTTGTTCCCTTAAAAGAAGAATTAGCAGAGGCTTTTAATAGAATAGATCAATTACAAAAAGGAGGAAATAAATTACGGGGGTTACCCACCGGATTCATAGGTTTAGACAATAAGCTTTCTGGTTTTCAGAAATCCGATATGATTATATTAGGAGCACGTCCTTCTTTAGGAAAAACATCCTTAGCTTTGGATATTGCCCGTCATGTAGCCTTGAAAGAGAAAGTCCCTGTAGGATTATTCAGTTTAGAAATGTCCCGAGATCAGGTGGTAGATAGATTAATTGCTGCCGAATCTACAGTAGCTTTATGGAAAATTAGAACGGGTCATCTTTCTACCCAGGGTGATGTTAATGATTTTACTCTTATTCAAAATGCTCTTTCTCATCTGGCAGAAGCCCCTATCTATATTGATGATGCTGCTTCTCCAACAGTTATGCAGATGAGAACCATGGCCCGGCGTCTCCAGGCAGAGAGCGGACTGGGTCTTCTTATCGTAGACTATCTCCAATTAATTAGTCCTACTTCTGAACGAGAAAGTTCTGTCCAGCAGTACACCCAAATTTCTCGCTCTCTTAAGGCACTGGGCCGAGAATTAAAGGTACCTATTTTAGCTATCTCTCAGTTATCCCGAGCGGTAGAACAAAGATCACCAGCTATTCCTCGCCTCTTTGACCTGAGAGAAACCGGAGGATTAGAGCAAGATGCTGATGTAGTAATGTTCATCTACCGAGAAGATCGTTATAAACCTGAATCAGAAAGAAAAAATATCGCTGATATCATTATTGCCAAACACCGTAACGGACCATTAGGACATGTACCTCTCTATTTCAATGAATCTCTGGTAAGTTTTCGGACATTAGAGAAAGATGAAAATGCTTACGGTTTAGAAGAATTGCAGGGAGAATAGAAAAACAAAAATTCTAATTATGGAATTGCCAAAATCTATTCAAAATTTCATTAAAATTTTCTCCCAGATTCCCAGTATTGGTCCCCGTCAAGCAACCCGGATATCTTTTTGGCTATTACATCAAAACAAAGACTCTCAGGACAAATTTCAAAACGCTTTAAATGACCTTCTGAAAAAAACGAGTTTATGTCCAGAATGTTTTTTCACCTTTGATAATAGTCAAGGGGAAAAACTCTGTGAAATCTGCCGTAATCTCCGACGTAATCATTCCCTTCTCTGCATTGTAGAAAAAGAAACTGATCTCATCTCCTTAGAAAAAACTAATCAATACCACGGTATCTACCATATCCTGGGAGGTTTATTATCGGCTTTAGAGGAAAAGAAAAAAGACCAGATTACTGTCAATGCTCTCTTGAATCGTATTAAGAAAAACGAGAAAACATCTCATCCCATAAAGGAGATTATTCTAGCTTTGAGTTCCACTTCTGACGGCAATCTTACCACCTACTATTTGGAAAAAGAAATCAAGAAGCTTAATCCTAAAATAAGAATAACTAAACTGGGACGAGGATTACCCCATGGTGGCGAGGTAGAATTTGCTGACGCCGAAACCTTAACTAACGCCTTAGAAGGAAGACACTAAAAAAGTGATGCCGAAGCATCACTTTTTAATTGAGGAAACTTTTACCTTTAAATAGGGTTGTCGATGCCCTTTTTTCTTTTTATAACGAGTCTTGTTATGATAACGAAAGACAATTTTCTTTTTGGCTCGCCCGGTTTCTTCAGCTATAGCCTCAATTACTACATCTTTAAGATAGGGTTTTCCAATTTCAATTTTCCCCTTATCGTCACAAAAAAGAAGAACTTTATCAAAGGTGATCTTATCACCTTCTTTAACGTCCTTGATTTTCTCTATTGTTAATTTTTGTTGAGGAGAAATCAAATACTGCTTTCCTCCTGTTTCTATTACCGCTAGCATATATTATAGTTTTAAAGATTAAGATAGTAGATCTGGACACTAATAAGAAGAACCAGAAATGCAATTACTATACTAACAAAAAATAGCAGTTTCTTCAAGTTTTTATTGTCCTGAAAGAAATATCGAGAAAAAAAATAATTAATAGAAATAAATAGAACTCCTAAGCACGGTATCTCCCAAATAGTATTTCTCCCTCCCAATAGATTAATACCTAAATCATTACCCCGAAAAATAATTGGAAAATTAATACCAATCTTTCGCCATACCAACCAAATCAAAAAAACAGCCAGGATTATACTCCCTGTTATAATAAACATCCCCTTAGAAAGAAGTGTTGGTATAATAATTCTAGTTCGATCTTTCTGTATCATGTTTTTCTTGTTCCCCTTGTTGCTCCTATTCCTTATTTATCAGAACCCAATAGGGATGAATTTTCTCTTGGTTATTAAACATATTAACAGACACAAGTAGCGCCAACGGGATTCGAACCCATGTTTTATCCGTGAGAGGGATACGTCCTAGACCGGACTAGACGATGGCGCCTATTACAATCTCAATTACCATAGCATAAATTAATGAAGCTGCCAAGAAAGATTAAGCACGAAGAGCTTGAGTAACTTTTTCCATAGCCATTACCCGAGAACCTTTTATTAATACCAGGTCCCCTTTCTTAATAGTCGATTCTAATGCAGAAGCTGCCTGTTCGCTATCAGAAAACCAATAAGTTTCAACATTAGGATAGTCGTTAGAAATCACTTCCTGAGTCAATTTCATCTTTTCTCCCACCCCAACAAAAATATTGGCTACCTGAGCAACAGATTCCCCTATGGCCCGATGAGCTTGATTAGCCATATACCCTAATTCTTTCATATCCCCCAAACATACAATCTTTCGAGAAGCTGGTATTTCTTTAATTAAATCAAGAACATTGCGCACGGAATCAGGACAAGCGTTATAACTATCATCCAGAAGCCAGGTTGATTTCTTTCCTAAAACAAATGAAGTTCTACCATCAATGATTTGATAATGCTTTATTGCTTCCGCTACTTGTAGTAAATTCATTTTAAGAGACAAGCCCACTGCTGCTGCTGCTGCCAGAGCATAAGCTTGAGCCTTACCAAATACTTTTTCTAATTTTATAGGAACATAGCTTCCTTGGTATTCTAAACGAAAACTGCAACCAAGGTTTTTCAGATCATTTTCGTTGATTAATTTGTAGTTAGTTATCTGAAGATCAGCTTTTTCCTGGAACCCATAAGCAATAACAGAAGCAGAAATATAACTACTCAATGCCTGTATTGAAAGATCGTCAGCATTAAGAACAGCTGTTCCTGAAGCTGGCAGATGTTCAGGCAGATAATTGATTTCCTGAATTAATTGTTCAGTGTTTTGATAGTATTTCAAATGAACGGGCGGAGTGCCAATAACAGTCACCACTCCAATTTGAGGATGAGCTAAATTAGTTAAATATTTAATCATTCCTGGAGCATCCTCTGACATTTCTAAAATCAATACAGAGGGATAGTTTTTTTTCTTAAAAAGAATCAAATGAAAAGTATGAAAGATATTATAGATCCAAAGCCCAATATTACGACGGGCATCTTTCCCTTGGATAATAGTCAGGGGCATTCCAATCTCTGTATTAAGGTTAAAATTGTTTTTTCCCACCCGATATTGCTTTTTCAGAACAGTATAAATAGCTTCCTTGGTAGAAGTTTTACCCACACTTCCGGTCACGGCAATTACTAAAGGCCGATAACGCCAGAGAACCAGGTGAGCCAATATGTTAAGAATATGTTGAATAAATTTTCTTTTCATAGTATTACTTATAATCTTCATCCGGAGGTATATTATAATAGTTTATAATAAACTTTTCTACCTCTTTAAAGGCTATAGTTACCGTATGACTAGCTGCATCCTTCCCCCACCGGGGGCGTTCCATTTTTACTAAAATCACAAAACGAGGAGCATTGGCAGGAAAGAACCCTACAAAAGTATGGATAACATCATCCGAATACCCTTTGCCTTCGGGAAGAGGCACATAGGCTGTTCCTGTTTTACCGGCTAAACTATAGGATTCAACCTTAGCATTGCCTCCAAAACCATTTTCGATCACTCCCACTAGCATTGTAGTTAATGTTTCCGCAGTTTCGGGACTAATAACAGTAGCAGTTTCCGGAGGAACTATCGCAGAAT
>CAZYGB010000012.1:0-11715 GCA_964647525.1 uncultured Candidatus Saccharibacteria bacterium
GCCAATTTCATTGGCGCGCCACACCCCCATTATAAAATTATGATAACAAATCCAAAATAGTCGATAACGGAATTAGTTTAACTTCTGATTCCGTTCGCCTTTTAAATTCGCAACTGTTTTGCTGTAAGGTTTTTTTGCTGACTAGAATACGGATGGGTAAACCAATCAGATCGGCATCCGCAAATTTTTCACCTGCGGTTTTATCTCGGTCATCATAAAGCACCTCAACGCCTTTTTTTACCATCCCCTCGTAAAGATTATCCGCTTTGTTATTGGCTCCATCCAATGCGATTAAGTGAACTTGAAAAGGCGCTGAGGATTCTGGCCAAGCGATACCTTTCTGGTCGTGATATTTTTCAACAATTGTCGCCATTGTTCGCCCGATACCAATTCCGTAACAACCCATATAAAACGGTTTTTCTTTTCCCTCGGCGTCAATATAGACTGCACCCTTCATTTTACTTGAATAGTGATAACCAAGTTGAAAAATATTTCCCACTTCAATTCCTCGCCTTTCAAGTAGCTTGCCTATATTATTACGAGCTTCGTAGCCCGCTTTTACTAAAGCGATATCGCCCTCAAGGTCTGGCTCATAATCTCGGTCGATATTTATATTCAATAAATCTTTATTTTTTTTGTTATTTCCGCCATAAGCGTTAGTAATAGTTCGCAAAGAATCATCAGCAACAATGATAATTTCGACTTGCTTATCGAGTTTGTCTTTGATTCTCACGGGCGAGATAAATCCAGGCTCTGATTTAATTTTTTCTCTAATTTCCTCCTCGGTAGCATGCCGTAATGTAGTTGCCTTTATAAGATTTTTTAACTTAACTTCATTTACATCAAGATCGCCCCTAATAATTGCCAAAATAAATCTGTTCTTTTCATCCACAAAAAGAACATTTTTAATTTGTTGCCAAAGAGGGAGCTTATGGAAATTGACCCCAGCTTCCATTGTCGTGTCCCGCTTAGCATCAACTTCCGTAAGAGGTTTTTGTTTCTCGTCCTTATTTTTTATTTCTTTTGCAAATACGCATACATCTTCATGAGCGGCGTAATCGCCACTTTCTGTGATGAAGTATTTACTTTCTCCAATTTCGGATTCAACAATGAATTCATGACAGTATTCGCCACCAATGTAGCCATTATCAGATTCTACAATAGATGTTTTCAATCCTAATCGTTCAAAGATTTTAGTATAAACCTTTTTCATTTTTTCATATTCAATCTTAAAATCTCCTTCATCTTTATTAAATGAATATCCATCTTTCATGATAAATTCTCTGACTCGAAGTAGTCCACCTCGAGCACGTAATTCATCGCGAAATTTTGGTGAAAATTGGTAAATATGAAAAGGCAAATCGCGATAACTTAATTTATATTGGCGGACTAAATCAACAAACATTTCTTCGGCGGTGCCGCCTAAGGCAAATTCTGCACCTCGGCGGTCTTTGACTTTCATTAATTCAAAACCGGCAGTATTGGTTCTGTTCGTTTCTTTCCATAATTCTAAGGGATGTAAAATCGGAGTAACCATTTCTTGGCAACCAGCAGCATCCATTTCTTCTTTAATAACTTGCATTATTTTTTGTTGCACTCTCTGTCCAATAGGCAAAAAATAAAAACGGCCAGCAACGGACTCGCGAATAAATCCACCTTGTTTAAGTAGTTTTGCTGAAATACTTTTATCATCATCAGAAACGGTCTTTGCGGTTTTTAGAAAATAATGTGAAAGTTTCATAATTTAATGCAGTTAATTTGTTCGATATTATTAAAACGAATTATATTGGGCTCCTCGTGTGTTTTTCTGTGGCAAACAGACAAGATATCACTATTGATATTTTTTGTAAAAAAATTTACTGTTTTGAATAAATGGTTATTTACTCTAAATTGGACCGCGGGCAATTTATCTAAATTGAAATCTAGGTTTTTAACGTTAAAGTATAACCCCTTGCCAATATTTTTAACAAATGCTTCTTTGAGTGTCCATAATCGAAAAAAATTATGGTATCTATTAGCACCGTTATAAATATAACGTAACTCTCTATCAGTACAAAAAATTTCAGCCATATCTAAATCAATGGATTTTACATTCTCAATATCAACCCCTATCTCTTTATCAGATATACTTATTGCTAAATAATCCTCTGAATGAGATAAATTAAAATTTAAAATGCTATTTGGTAATAGTGGTTTGCCAAAGTGGTTATATTCAAACTTTATATCAGTTATTTTTTGATTGGTATATATGGAAAGAATTTTCTTTAATAAATATCTGCCAAATAAAAACTTTTCTTTATCTCTAATGCCTTGAATTCTATTATATCTAATAATCTCATACTTATCAAGCATCTCAAGAAAACTCTTTTTGTAGTTATCTTCTATAGATTTATTAATATCTATTATAAATATATCGATCATATCTTTGCCGAATCTTTAATAGCTCCGATTACTATATCGAGGGCTTTATCTAATGTATTTTTATTTATATTCAGCGGGGGATGTATCACAAAAGTGTTCGGCAAATCTGCTTTAGATAAAAATACGCCACGGCTAATGCATAACTTTACAATGTCATCTACACTACACAACGACGACAGTTCAATCCCTATTTCTAAACCGATCCCCCTAATATCAACAATGGGATCACTATGTAGCTCCTCTTTGAGTTTTTTCAAGGCATATACTCCTAATAATTCACTATTACGCACTAGATTTTTTGTTAAAATCAAATCTATATTTTTACTGGCAACGACACAAGCAAGTGGTGTCCATGCGTAAGTAGAAAAATAGTCTAATTTTTTTCCGATATAATCTTTAGTAACTACCGCCGCTATTGGAATATACCCGCTACCCATTCCCTTGGAAATACAAACCACATCCGGCACAATATTGTAATAATCAAACGAAAACATTTTTCCCGTTCTACCAAATCCAGTTAACACCTCGTCGAAAATCAGTAAAACACCATACTTCTTACACAAAAACGATAGATCACGAAAGAAATTTTTACCAAAAGGAAGACACCCCGCACTGGTCATTAACCCTTCGGTTATAAAAGCGGCATACTTTTGCCTCTGAAAAAACTCTTCAATTTTGCCAAGCACCTTTTTGCTTTTATCTTCTAAACTTCCTTGAGATTTTAATAAATATGGTGGAGTTACTATCTTAACTCTTGGAAAGAGTTTTATAAACGGCTTTCTCGCAAGATAATCATTCCCTAAAGATAGAGTTGAAATTGTTTGACCATGATAAGAATGATCAAAACTCATAATTCTATCTCTCTCGCTATAAAGCACTGCAATTTTGATCGCAATTTCTACCGTCTCACTTCCCGTTACCGCTCTCATTATCATATTTAAATCTATTGGAAATAAATGGTAAATTTTCCTTGCTAAAGCATCAGCTTCGTCTGTTCTGCAAGTCTGGGGAGAAATAATAAGTTTATCCATCTGTTTCTTTATCTCCTGTTTAATTTCCGTATTATTGTAACCAACGTTTACAACTGCGGCACTTGCTGTTAAATCTATGTATTTTTTATTATTTTCGCCATACAAATAAACGTCGTCGGCTTTTATTATTTTAATATTCCAGTTGTGAAATGGATGCAAGATATATTTTTTCATATAATTCTCAATTAATATTGTTAATTATTTTTTTTATAATCACTCTATTTATGCACGGCCACTTAAATTTTAAATTGTGCGTATAGCCATTAAATAAAGTGTTGTCATAAACATATTTAGTTTTCCTATCACCAAGGTAGTTATTTAAATAAGGGAAATACTTATCATTTTTCCCATGAATATTTTTATCTTCTTTTAGAATGCTACACCCCAATTCGTTCATTATATCCACAAGCTCACTGCTGTTAATAATATTGTCATTAAATATATGAAATGTTTGTCCAGAGGCTTCTTCTATAAACGCAAGATAAACCAAAATATTCGCCACAATATCTACGGGGGTAAAATTTAGATCGAAATTAATTCCCCAATTACTATGTGTATTTATTATACTTCGCAAATAATTATAAAAGGCGTTCGTTTCCTTGTTTTTTTGGAAAAAATATTTATCAGAAGCCCCCACCACATTACCCAGTCTAAATATCACACCATCCAATCCATTTGCAATATATTGTCTTGTTAATTTCTCTGCTTCAAATTTTGACTGATCATAATAACTTTCAAATTTTTGACCAAACTCTAAATCACTCTCCCGTACAACATATTTTTTAATACCGGGGATATAACTACCACTTATAGAAAGCGTAGAAATATAACAAAAACGCACATTATCTTTTTCTCTTATAAAATTCAATAAATTCTTCGTGCCTAAAACGTTGGTATTGTGATATTTTTCATAATTTCCTACATGACTTACATCAGCCGCCGCATGAATGATTAAATCAACCTTTTTCAAAACATCTATTTTATTATTAGGATCAATGCCGACATTACGCTTTGTTAAATCACCCGGAATCGGTATTATTTTACTCAGGTTAATATTTTTGAAATAAAAATTTAAATTCTTGTCTATTTCTTTTTTAGCATCCATAATATTATCCGCCTTGACAAGGACAAATATTTTCTCCAATTTTGTATTTTTTAATAATTCGTTAATTATATATGCCCCTACGAAACCAGTTCCACCAGTCACCATTACATTGCTGAAATGACATTTTGTAAACGACTTCGGTATTGCTGCAGGAGAAGGCAAATCTTTTTTTATAATCACTCTTCTTTTTGTCATAGCATCTTTTGAGCTTAAAATAATTTCGGCAATCAACTCAGGAGTGGGATTGTTGTAAAAATCTTTTGGCGTCAAGCATATCTCATAATATGATTTCAAATAAAATAATGCTTTCAGTACCAAAATAGAATGTCCTCCCAAGTCAAAAAAATTACTATTGGGCTTAATCTCATTAATGCTTAATACTTTTCTCCACACATTTATAATCTTATCGATTAATTTTTTATCGTTTTTGTTAATTAATTTTTGGTCAGTAATTTGCGGTAGCTTTTTTCTATCGACCTTGCCATTAATATTATGAGGCATTTCTTCTAACCGAATAAAACGCCTTGGTAGCATATACACAGGTAATTTATCCTTTAGATATTTTTTTAATTCCATTTCTTCAATATCGCTGTTGGATATATAATATGCAACAATAATTTCTTCTCCGTTGTATGTTTGTATTTTTGCCGCACACTCTCTAATTTCATTATAACTTATTAGATTTGATTCTATATCGCCCAGCTCAATCCTGAATCCTCTAATTTTAACTTGATTATCAGTTCTACCAATAAATACAATATTCCCGTCCGGAAGCATTTTGCCCAAATCGCCAGTTTTATACATTTTTGCCCCGTGTATAAATGGATTGTTAATAAAAGATTTTTTCGTTCGGTCTTTATTATTTAAGTAGCCCAAAGACAAACTTAGGCCCGATAAAAATATTTCACCGACAACTCCCATTGGTACTGGTCTTAAAAATTTATCAAGTATATAAATAAAAGTATTGTATGTTGGTTTCCCTATTGGAATATATTTATCCCGTCTAATCTCCCCGGGCCAATAAGTGCAGAAAATAGAAAATTCAGTAGGTCCATAAGTATTGAAAAATTTTACTTTCCTTAGTATTTTATTCACCAAACTAGAGGAAATACTTTCACTCCCCGAAGCCAAACATTTTAAATAAGTATTTTTAATGCTTAAATGATATAAAGTCGTAGGTATAAGTAACCCAAACGTAACCCTGTTTTTTACTAATATTTGCCTTAATAAAAAGGGATCTCTTATCTCGTCCTTTGAAGCCGATATCAGGGTTGCTCCAAGGTAGAAAGCTAAATTCATATCCAATACAGAAGTATCGAATGTTATATTTCCAATTTGCAATATTCTACTATTCTGGGAAATCTTAAAAATATCCGCTGCGGTTAAAATAGTATTAGCGACTCCCTTATGTGAACACATCACTCCTTTAGGCATGCCAGTTGATCCCGAAGTATAAATTACATAAGCCAAATCACTTGATTTATTAACCTTTTTAATATTTGAAGTGTTCTTATTTTTTATCTCACTTATTGTTTGGTCATCATTTATGTAAATTTTTTCTATATTATTGTTCGATAATATATCATCATGATTCTTATTAAGAATAATGTATTTCAATTTTGCTTCATGTATTATATCTTTAATTCTGCTGTTAGGTAATTCTGGATCTATTGGAACATAAGCACCCCCAGCCTTTAAAATTGAATAAATGGCGATGTATAAATCAATAGATTTATTCATTAAAAGACCAACGGGCACGTTCCTATTTACCCCCTTTTTTCTTAAAAATGAAGCGAATTGATTAGTGAGCTTGTTAAACTCGGAATAGCTTATAGAGGCATTGCCACATTTAATAGCAGCCTTCTTCGGAAATAGATTGGCGCTTTTTTCTATATAGTCATACAACTTAACATCGTTATCAGTTTTTTTGATGAGCCCGTGATTATTGAGTAGTTTTTTATACTCAAAAGAAGTTAGAATATCAATTTCATAAATATTATTATTTGTATTTTTTAAAATATTGCTTACCAATAAAATAAAGCGATCTAGAAATTTTTTTACATCTTTACCATTAAAAATATTTTTATATTTCATCTCCACTACGAAATCATCGCTACTCTCAATTACTGAGGTGGTTAAGTCAAATTTTGACTCTTCTGTTTCGTTGTAATAAATGTCGGTATTTGCTCCTTCTAATTGAAGCAAATCTCTATTTTTATCAAAGTAGGTGAACATTACATTAAAAATCGGGTTAATCTCAGAGTTTCTGATCGGGTTTATTTTTTTCACCAACATATCAAATGGATATGATTGATTATCATAGGCGTGTAACAATTTATCCTTAACCTTTTCCAATAAATTCAAAAAACTGTCTTTGTTTTCTATGTTTACTCTTATGGCCAGCGTATTTGAAAAAAATCCTATTAAATTTTTTAATTCCTCATATTGCCGATTGGCTATAGGCATACCTATGGTAATATCATCCGAGCCAGTCATTCGACATAAATATACATAAAAGCAAGCCAAAAGAAACATATAATAAGTACTGTCATTGTTCCTGCAAAATTCTTTGATTGCTTTAAAAGATTTATTATCAATACTTGCTCTGACTACATTAAAATAGTCATTTTTTGATCCACCACTATTATCTAACGGCAATGTGATAGATTGCGACACTTCATGTAATTCACTAAGCCAGTATTTTTCCTGCTCATCAATCTGTTTATTATATTGGGGTTGATGGGTCCACTCCGCATAGTCAACAAATTGCAATTTCAATTCTTCTTCCCCTGTTTCAGTATTATTTTTAATATTCTTGTAGGCTTTACTGATTTCATTGTTCAATATATACATCGACCAACCATCGCAAACAATATGGTGCAAACACAAACATAATAGATACCTTTTATCGGATAAAATAATTAATTTTGCCCTAAATAAAACATCGCTCTCTAAAATAAATGGTTTTTTAGAAAATTTATTTATTTCTTTTTCAACTAGCCGGTTTGGTTTATTTGTAACTTTCGAAAAGTTTACTTTTCCCAGTTTAATTTTGATATCATTATTTATCCTTTGATGCGGTTCGCCATTTATTTCTAAAAAGCTTGACCGTAAAATTGAATGTCTATCGGCTACCTTCCTGATGGCTTTTTCTAAAATATCAATATTGAGATTTCCGGTTACTTTTGTAACCTGCAAAACATTATACAGACTAGATGCTTTATCTATCTTATAAAGAAACCACAGTCTCCTCTGAGCATCTGATAACCTGTAATTTTCTTTGTGTCCGGTCTTTGTTATTTTCCTATGGGTTCTAATATTTTTACTGGCAACTAACTGTTCGACTGTTTTTGCAACATCGCTAATCTTAGAATTTTCAAAGAAGGATTTTATTGATAGTTCAATATTAAATATCGAGTTGATTCTATAAATCAGCTCCATAGCCATTAGTGATGCTCCACCAAGCTCAAAAAAATTATTAATACCATTTATAGAACTGATTTTTAATATGTTCTTATACAGATCGGCTATCTTCTCCTCTGTGGAAGATAGATTGTCAATAGATGATTTTCCACCTTTTAAGTCTAGTCTTGGTAGCAAGCTATAATCGACTTTTCCACTCGTATTTAATGGTATTTTAGTAAGGTGTACGAAATGGTTAGGTATCATATAACCCGGCAAGACATCGGCTAGTTTATTTTTGATTACTGTTGGATCGTATGGCTTCCTGGAGATATAATAAGCTACTAATATTTTGTCATTATCAATGTTATATACTCGAACATAACACTGTTCAACATTAAGCGTCTCAACGATATTTTTAGAAATTTCCCCTAACTCAATCCTAACACCGCCTATTTTGATCTGATTATCCATTCTGTCGAGATATAATACATTGCCATCCGGCAATCGCTTGGCAACATCACCGGTTACATACATCATATTGCCGGGTTTAAATGGGTCCTTAATAAATTTCTTTCTTGTTAGCTCCCGATTGTTTAAATATCCTCTAGCAACACCTACGCCTGATATATAAATCTCTCCTTTTTTGCCCATATCGACCGGGTTTTTATTTTCATCCAGCAAATAAATATAGGTATTATCAATGGGCAATCCTATCGGCACAGTTTCAAAATCTAAATTATTGTTGCAGTAAAAGTAAGTTACATCAACCGTCGCTTCGGTTGGGCCATATAAATTATGTAATTTTATTTTTAAGCTTTTAGTTGATTTGATAAATCGTAATATTTGGTTTCTGTATAATACTTCCCCGCTGAAAAATATCTGTTTTAAACTTTTTAAATCATCCGCATTGCTTTTACTGGTTTCTATATAATTCAAAAAAATATTAAAGACTGAAGGAACAAAATGCATCACTGTTATTTTGTATCTTTTGATGGTTTTTATAATGTCTGGAATATCTTTCTCCAAACCTTGCGGCAACAGAACTAATTTTGAGCCGTTAACTAACCATAAAAATAATTCCCACACAGATACATCAAAAGTGAAAGGCGTTTTTTGCAAAATAATATCCTTATGACCAATTTTATACTCCCTTTGCATCCAAGTAATACGATTTATCACTGAATGGTGCTCTATCATTACACCTTTTGGTTTGCCAGTAGAACCTGATGTATATATTACATAAGCTAAATTATGCCCTCCCACTTTCTTGTTGGGATTCTGCCATTTTTGTTCATTTATATCATTCTTGTAAAATCTACGCTTAATGGCATCGCAATTCTCTGATGTTTTATTTAGAATTTTATTGCTTTGACGCAGGATAACATCATACCTGTACAAAAGCAGCTCATTTTTTATTTTGCCTATTTTTTTAGTTATTTCAAAATCTTTATTGTTGTGCCTACAAAAATCAGAAAAGTAACTTTTTGGAATAAATAATTCTTGTTCGGTGTTTAATTTGCTTGAAACAAAGTTTTTATCGCTCTTTCCTTTTGCTAGTGATTCATAAAAACCAATTTGTTTATCTCTATCTCTTATATCGCCAATAAACAAAACCCCATCATTTCTAAGGAGTTTGAATACTTGTTTTAAAAAATTATTTAGATAATAAAAATTAGGGAAAAATTGGACTATGCTGTTGATGATAATGATGTCATATTTTTTCTTGCTTAAGTATTTAATACCATCTGAGTCCAACACTTCTAGTTTGATATTTTTGAAACCCTTGGCTCCAATATTTTCTCTCGCTAATTCTATGGCGTTCTTTGATATATCTACTGCGTGGTAATTATTCACATAAGGAGCTACTTTCTCCAGTACCAAACCCGTGCCACAGCCGATATCTAGAACATTTTTGTTATTACTAAGATATAGCTTTAATTTTAAGTAGACATTATTTATTAGTTCGTCTATCTCGTGTCGAGAAAATTTTTTATTATTGTAAGAATTTATCCAACCCGATCCTCCAATAAGATCATTATTTTTATCTCTTGCGACATAATTCCATAATTCGGCCTGTTTTTTACCATGATCACCCAGATTAAATTCTAATCTAGCATCCGAATCTGCACATATATACATATTTAAGCAATTTGATTCCCACAATAAATCTTCGGCGGTACCCACAAATTCCCTGCCAACAATTATTTTTCTCACTTTGGCATTATTAATAATTCCCATAATTCTGTTTTTCGGCCAGTTGGGATCAATGGGTAGGTAAGCTGCCCCGACTTTCAAAATTGCAAAAATAGAACCTACCATCTCAGGGGTCCTATTCATTAAAACCGCAATCACTTCTTCTTTATCAACTCTATTACTTAATAATAAATGAGCTATCTTGTTAGATAGATTATTTAACTGTAAATATGATATTTTTTTATCTTCGTAAAATAGGGTTTTGTGATGCGGAAACTTTCCTGCACAAGATTCTAATAATTTATATATCGGAATATTGTTAGGATAACACCTTTTTGTATCATTAAAATCGTCAATGCCTTTTTTAAAAATTTTATTGTATTTATTTCGTGTACTCATAATATAAATTAACTTGATAACTTGCTTTTTCTTGGCTTGCTTTCCCAAGTAAAATGCTTATCAATATCATGCGGATATATAACTATTTTTACGATTGATCTGTAATGGTTGAACATTTTTTTAATATCTTTGAGTGAACAACTATAAATCTCGACTAGATTATAATAAATATCTTCATTAATATTTTTGATTTCATTTAGCATCCTTTTTGGTTTACAAAACCATTTAGAATTTAATTTGTAATAAACTTCCAAGGCATACCAAATATTTTTGTGCATAAGTGAAAAGACTGACATGGGATTTACGTTTATCACATCAACAACGTCACAATATGAATCCCAAACCAAATATTGTAAATAAGTTTTTTGTTCGATATTTAACTTCTTTGGACCCTTTTTAAATAAATATTTAGCCCTTTTTCTTATTGGATTTAGTATATTGTTCTTATCAAACATAACAAAGCCACTGCCAACCATATTCATATTTTGATAATCATTTTCTCGAAACGATTGATATAATTCATTTTTTGAATACAAAAATATCTCTATAAATACACCATTTATTGAAAGCTGTTTTCTTTGATGAAAATTTTTTTTGGTTATAGCTATTATATCTAGATCGGAGGTCTTGTCCTGTTCACCATTTAAAACAGATCCGCTTAATACTGCACATATTATATTATTATCTGATAGCAAAATATTACCTATTTTTAGATAAGTTTTTAGATATTGTCTGGAAAGATTTTTATGAATTTTTAAATTCATATCTTTAACTACTTTATTAAGTCATCAACGCCGACATTAAGAGCTTTAGCAATTTTTGATAAAGTTTCTATCGTTGGATTTTTATTCGCACCGGATTCAATTTTAATAATGGTGTTATAGGTAACATCGGCTAATTTTGACAGCCTATCTTGCGAAACACCGAGTTTATTTCGATATTTCTTCATATTCTCAGCAATAGTTGATTTGTTGTTTGACTTCATTGTAATATATTACTATAATTAAATTAATAGCGATTGATATTACTTAATCTATTACTATGTTATCAAATTCTTTAAGTTTCGTAAACACAAAAGGGAGCTCCTCATTGTTGCCCGCGCACGGGTGAGTTGGGGCAAGGGCAACATCTTCTTTGACGGCGCATTTCGCTTTGCGAAAT
>CAZYGB010000013.1:0-1339 GCA_964647525.1 uncultured Candidatus Saccharibacteria bacterium
AATTAATTGGGCAAAATCCTTGCTTTTTTCTTGTAAAATAGCGAGACGAGTTTCAAAATCAGGGGCACTAATGTCTGCAATCATCCCTCCTTCAAAACGAGATCGTAGCCTCTCTTCAATAGAAGGAATTGCCTTAGGGGGGCGATCAGAAGTAAAAACTATTTGTTTGTTTTTCTCATAAAGGGTATTGAAAGTATGGAATAATTCTTCCTGAGTTTTATCCTTACCGGCAACAAATTGAACATCATCAATTAAAAGAAGATCTAGGTTACGGAAACTCTTTTTAAACTTGTCCATTTTTTGTTCAACAATTGCATTTACCAAGTCGTTAGTAAACCTTTCTGAAGGCACGTATCTTATTCTAAATTTCTTTTTATCTTTCTTTATTTGATTACCAATTGCTTGGAGAAGATGAGTTTTTCCTAACCCTACTCCTCCGTAAATAAAAAGTGGATTATATTTGGAACCGGGATTCTGAGTAACTGCTGTCGCAGCAGCATGAGCTAATTCACTATTGGCACCAACAATGAAATTTTCAAAGGTATATTTGGGATTCAGATTTGTCTCCGCATCAACGGAAAACTGAGGGAAATCTAACTGCTCTTCTGAGAAAGAAATCTTTTCCTTCCTTGTGTCTGTTTTAATTTTTTTGATTTTTTCTAAAGATTCCTTATTACTAGTAACAATGTATTTTACCTTTTTAATATTGGCATCAAGGTGATTAAGGGACTGAAGAATGTTTTTATGATATTTATTTTCCAGCCATTCCTGCACGAAACTGGAGGGAACACCCAAATAGACAATATCCTCCTTTTGTTCAATTAAAGAAGTGTTCTTAAACCAGGTGAGAAAATTAGCCTTTGAAATATTAAGTTTTATTTCTCCTAAAGCTGCTTTCCATAATTCTCTGAGATCCATATTAATTTATCTTTCTTGAAGTTATTGTTTACTGTTTAAATTATAAAGGAAATCGAGGAAATGATACAAGAAACCTCCTGTCCTTTGGGGATAACTTGTTGATAATTTGTGATATTTTACTTTTTTCTTCTTGTGTTTTATGGATTATTTATGCTATGATGTACAAACAGCAATTAATAGTATAAATACATGTCTGTTACATATCAACCCAAGAAAAAAAAGAGAGCTCGGACACACGGTTTTCGAAAAAGGTCAGCTACCAAAGGAGGAAAAAATGTACTTGTCAGACGACGCCGAAAAGGAAGAACCAAGCTTGCTGTCTGATTTTATTAATTTAATTTTTTTCTATATGTTAGAAAAAAAGAATAGATTTACTTCTAACGATCTCTTTAAGAAGGTATTTCAGGAAGGAGAAAGATTG
>CAZYGB010000013.1:1349-11670 GCA_964647525.1 uncultured Candidatus Saccharibacteria bacterium
GGATAATAAATTATTCTCAGTTTCCTTTAGAAAAAATAATTTAACCTTTCCTCGTTTTGCTGTTATTGTTAGTACTAAGGTTAGTAAATCTGCTGTGGTAAGAAATAAACTCAAGAGAAGAATACGAGCCAGTCTAAAAGAATTTATTCCGGTTTTCAAAGAGGGATGGGATGTAGTAATAATTTCTAAAAAGTCATCAATTGATAACGATTTTGCTAAAATTAAAGAAGCCTTGGGAGAACTCCTCACCCGACTATCGTAATTTCTAAATTGTAAAATGAATTCTCTTAGCCAATTATTGATTTTTCAACCTCTATACAATATTCTTGCTGCTCTCTGCATTTTCCTTAAAGGAAATTTTGGAGGAGCAGTTTTAATTTTAGCCGCTCTTATCAGACTGGCCATTTGGCCTTGGTATGGAAGTGCCATGAAATCTCAAAGAAAGTTGGCAGTGCTACAGCCTAAAATGAAAATTCTCCAGAAGAAATTCAAGGCTGATCCTACTCAGGCCAATAAAGAGATAATGAAATTATTCCGAGAGGAAAAACTTAATCCTTTTGGTTCCTTTTTCTTTATCTTCGTTCAAATGGCTATTTTTAT
The DNA here is from genome assembly GCA_964647525.1 of uncultured Candidatus Saccharibacteria bacterium. Lineage (GTDB taxonomy): Bacteria > Patescibacteriota > Minisyncoccia > UBA6257 > UBA6257 > CAZYGB01. The sequence goes on from CAZYGB010000013.1 coordinate 1,950, forward strand.
TATTCTTTATATATTTTTCACTCAGGCCTTGAAAACGGATTGGAGCACTTATCTTTACCCCATAATTTCCGGAGTGCCGATTTTGAATTATACCTTTTTGACTATTAATTTGCGAACACCTAGTCTTATTTTAGCCTTAATTTCTGCCCTCCTTAATTCGGTTATGACTTTTGTCCAGCCCAAGGTCGGTCAAAATAGACTCATGATTATGTCTTTGCCTTTTATAATCCTGCTTTTCTATAAAAGATTTCCAGCCGTTATTCTTCTTTATTGGGTTGGTATTACTCTAGTCAGTATTGTTCAGGAAATTTTAATAGCCCGGGAAGCTAAATCATCTCCGGAAAAATAATGGAAATTTTGGAGGTAAAAAAGTCTCTAGAAAAATTATTAAAATTAGCCGGTTTTGGTGATTTTAATACAGAAGTGCAAGAAGATTCCCAGGTAAAAGTAGTGAGGTTTTTAATTAAATCTGATTTTCCTAAGGAAAGTAGCGGACTTTTAATAGGGCAAGGGGGAGAAAATTTATTTGCTTTGGAATATATTCTGAGAGCTATGGCGGAAAGATATCTTCCTGATCCTTCCTGGCGCGTATCATTGGATATTAATAACTATTTAGCTATCCGGGAGGAGAAACTCAGAGAGTTTGCCAGAAAGATAGCCCATCAAGTTGCTCTAAGCAAAAAGGCGGTAGAACTACCGCCTATGCGTCCTCGTGATCGCAGAATTATTCATTTAGAATTAAGTTTTTCTACCAGTGTTGCTACAGAATCAATCGGGGAAGGAAAAGAAAGAAGGATAGTGATTAAGCCATTGTTGGAAGAATAAGACTTATCCAGCTCCTGATCCTCCACCTCCACCGGATCCAGTTGCACAAAACCAGCAATTCGTTGCCTTGCAACTACTTGAGTGTATAGCTACATGAAAATGGTATCCAGTAGTTATTGATTCCCAGCAATTCTTATTATATTCATTATAAATATCTAGCCCAACTCCATTAGCAATATTTATAAATTGTTCCTGATTTACTGTTGTCGGATTTTCTAATACAAGGTCAACACAAGTTCCTTCTTTGTGGCAAGGATCACTATGCTGAACAAGGGTAGCACAAGGGACATCATTAGTAATACATGTTTCTGTAATAATCCATTTAAGATCAACTTGTTTAAGATTACTTTGTCTAATAAGTTCTTCTAGATTCTGGATGATTAAACTATTTGCGTAAGCATTTCCCTGTTGGAGCCGAGAACTTAACTGAATATTATTAAAATCTTTTAGATTGGCCATACTAGATGGTATTGGTAAATCTTTTACAAATGGTTGTAATTGCTTTAGAGTTGGTTCCTTAGTTTTTAAAATATCAGGATTAACAGTATTAAGAATAAGCCAAAAACCAAAAAGAAGGAGAAGCCCGATAATAGCATTTACAATTCTTTCTTGAGCATCTTTCTGTTTTGCAGGAGCGCCACTGAAGACAGCATATTCAAATCCAGCATAGATAACCATGGCAAAAGCCAAGATACCTGCTAAACGGAAAGCCCACTGAATTATAATTTTTACAAGATTAGTAAATCCTCCTTCTGTAGCCATACTTTCTCCTGCCTTAGCTAAGCCTGGAACCCCTACTTCCCAAGTAGGAGTATTTTCACCTAATACAGGAGTTGCTAATAAAAAAAAGGAAGAAATAAGGATTAGTGATATTAAAAGCAAAGATTTAATTTTCATATTTGCATAGTTATATTTTGAAACAATATTAGGTGATATTAAATTTTACTGCTTTTCTAATTCTTCTTTAGCTTTCTTTATCTCTAGGAGTTGACTGGGGGTAGAAGTAATAATCTGATCCTCAGCATAAGAAGCGATAATTTGAATAGCAGCATGTTTATCTTCTGCAAAGAATAATCCTGTTCCTACAGGAGACTGGAGGAGAATAGATTTTTCTTGCTCGGTGAGCCCAAAAGCCATTCCAATACGATCAATATTAGCTGGTGACTGGCGGAGTAAAAAGGCTAAGGCAGAGTTAGTAATAAGTGGTTTTCCATAGGGAGAACTGAGAGCATCTTCCACATCCTGGGAAATAAAAGTGATTCCCAAATAGTATTTACGAGCTCTTTTTACTAAACCGAAGAGAAAGGCTGCACTTTCATCATGACGGAGAAGCCACCATCCCTCATCAATAAGCATTAATCTCTTTTTTAATTCTTTTCTAATAGAGGTCCAAACGTAATTAAGAACTACATACATAGCGATAGGTCTTAACTGCTCTTCTAAATCTCTTAATCCAAAGATTGCTAAACGTTGGGTAATATCGATATTAGAAGGCTGATTAAGAAATCCAGCATAGGTACCCTGGGTATATTTATATAATTTTGCTGCCAAATCCTCTCCTCCTTCAGTGCCTTGCAGTACTTTTTCCAAGTCTTCCATTAAGGGAGGATTCTTTCTTTCAGCAAGGTTAATGGGAAAGATGTCCCGGCTGGCATATGTTTGGGTAATAGCCTTATCTATAATAATTTCCTCCTGGGGAGTTAATCCCCCTACCATTAATTTAACCAGACCAGTAAGATTAAGGACGTGGTTTTTAAATACCTCCTCGGAAGTTTCGTCCTCTCCTACAAAGGGAAGCTCAAAAGGATTAATATGATTTTCAGAATCAATAGAGATTTTAAAGTAATCTCCCCCTAAGGATTCGGTGAGATATCGATATTCATTTTCTGGATCAACGACTAAGACATCTGTTCCTAAAAGTAATGAGCGGAGAATTTCTAATTTTATTACATAGCTTTTTCCAAAACCAGACTGACCGAAAACAATCATATTAGCATTAGGCAGAGAAAAGCGATCAAAAATAATCAAACTATTGTCATGCTGGTTTATTCCATAAAATATTCCCTTACTTTGGGTAAGATTAAGAGAAGAGAAAGGAAACAGAGTAGAAGCAGGTTGAGAATTAAGAGGAGTAGCAATGAGAAGACGGTCAATTCCTAAAGGAAATGATGATTCTAGCCCCTCAAATTGACGGAATACTGCTGGCTTGGCATAAATCATTTGCTGTTCCAGAATATTGTTAATTTTGTTATTAACCTTCTTTAATCCTTCCTGAGAGTTAGCAGAAAAAGTAATATATACTCCAACGTCAAATAATTTTTCGTTGCCTTGCTGAATAAGAGTTCTCAATTCCTCAATATTATTCAGCCCTTCTTCCAGAAGAGGATTACGCACTAGTCCTCTTTCGGCTTCAATAGCAATCTGAGCCTGTACTTGGGCAGACTGTCGTCTCAATTTACGTATAATTTGACTAGTGCTAATAGGATGGAAGAACACAGAAACATCAAAGGATTCATCAATATTCACAAGACGAGAAAACCAATTAGAAGCCAGGTAACGAGGATAGGTCAAAACGAAAAGAGTGGAATAATACTCACTACCCAATTTTAGAAAATTGGGGTTTATCTTCAAACCGGCTGGAGCAATCAAATCCTGCAGTGTGGTTACTGCCTGCTCATAACTTGTTTCTCGGGGAGAAACTGTTTTTTTGGGAAATAGAGGAAAACGCATAAAGTGTTTAATTAATTAAATTCCTGGGGCAGGTTTAATGATTCCTTTTCAAAAGTTTCTGGATTATACAGATTGTAAAAGAGTTCAATTAATTCTTTGGTTGTTAACGGTCTACTTAGCAATCCTATCCGGGTAAGGGAAGAAATAAGATTGTCCTGACGGATCATTAATTGCTGCTGATAACGATTAAATTGTTCCGTGGATATGAAAACCGCTTTAGAAAAAGATTGGTGAGTAAGATTAAGGATTGACTTAAAAGAGGATGCTGTTTGTCCGAGGATAGTTTTTGGCGAAACAACGATAGGATCATAAGGGATTACTACATAGAATTTCTTTTTCATAATATTATTTTCAGCAATTAATCCTTTCAGAAAACTATGGTAATCACTCCCCTGAAGCTTAAGAAGGTCATTTTCTTCCTTATCAATACGTTCCTGGAGAAAATCAAGATAAGGAGCAATATTAATCCGTCGAGAATGGACAACAATCTCTAAAGAAAAATCCAAATGATTCAAAAGCCCCCGCCAGCTAGCAAGGATAGAATTCTGTTCATCTTCTGATTTTAAATCTAAGTTTATCCCTCCAACTTCTAGAACAGAGCGTAAAGAACCATTCTTTAAAATAATAACACCTCTCTTTATTTGATTAATAGAGATAAGGGACTGACTGCTAAGAGATTCTTTCTTTGCCATTTATTTATTGATCCAAAGTGTTACTTAACTTATTTAAAACATCCGTAGTTATGCTCTTTTTTTGCAACGGAGCAGATTCGGTTTCTTGGATTTCTGGTGTGGTTTTCTCCTCAGGAAAGTAATTGGCAGCAACCTTTGCCTTTTTCCAGAGATAATACTTAGGAAGCCAGAGATGACGGATAGCAGAAAATACTAATTTATACGCATAAACCCCACTGACTTTTATTAATGCCAATACAAAGCCAGAGGGTAAAAGAATAACAGCAGCAATAATGAAAAACCAAAAAGGAAAAATTAGGAATGAGATGAAGGTTAAGGCTACAAAGGATAACAAAATCCAGAGCTGAGTGAAAGTAATCAGCCCCATTAATTTTATATCTTCTTCAATAAACTGGGGTACTTGGTATGTCATAATTAAGCTTTCCCAAAGGGGCTTTTAGGTTTGTATTTGGAATAGGAAATCGGTTTTTGCTCCTTCGATATTTCTTCTTCTTTCTCCCGCTCTTCTTTTAATTTCACATCAAAGATATAAGGAGTTTTTTCTTTCTGTTCAGTTTTTGGTTTTCCCTCAAAAGATTCTCCTTTTTCACCTGAAAAAACTTGTGAAGATGCAGATTCATCTAACTTTACAGAGGGTTTCTTTTCTTTTGGCACAACCTGTTTTACTTTCTTCCATCCTTCTTTGGCAAGTTGTTTCATTGTTTCCACTACCCTAGGTGGTGCTGTTCTCTTCTGCATTGCAGCTAAAAGCTTATCCCTAATCTTTTCTTGCTGTTTCTGAGGCATAGTGGGAATTGAGAAATTCTTTAATTCTTTGATTTTGATTTCCGGCTTTTTTACTGATACTTCTGCTGCTTCTGGAAGAGACAAATCAGACAGAGTTTTTGGTTTATTTATTTCTTCTTTTTTGGATATTTTTATAAAGCTTTCTTTTACTAATGGCTCAGGAGATTTTGGTATAGTTTGTGTTGCTATTTGGTTTTTTGGAACGTTTACCTTCTGAGTTTTTATTGATCCTGTTTCTTGATTTTCTGGAAGATTAATAGATTCAAAGGATTTTTTAGGAAGAAGATACTGATGTTGCTCCAATTCGTTTTTCAAAGGTTCAAAGATTTTCTGTTGAATAATTTTATCAAGAATTTCAATTTGTGAAAGTGAAATATTCATTCTTTTCTGGAGTTCGTCTTTAAACGTATCTCTTGGGATTATGAAAAGAAAAACTGCCCTAATAATATCCATCATTGTTTCTTTTTCTTCGTTATCTTTTATCTGAGCGAGAGTAATAGCATTTCCTATGGTTTCATTAAATTGAGTATCAAAGAAAATATTTTGCATTGATTTAGGCAATATTCTTTGTCGTTTTAAGAATATATCCCTTGGAACTAAACGATCCATATATCTTTATTTATTATCCAAAGAAATTTAATTTAAAGAGTTTCATTGGAAGGTAAAGTATTGTTGGAGATTGCTTGCTGCTCCGCTTTCTCGACTAGACGGATGCATAATTTGTTCACGAAGACGAGGATTACGTCCTTGTAAGAAATCACCCATTCTATTGTCTACAGAGTCATTGATATATCCTACTATCCTCTCCCTATCGTTAGTATTGATGGATAGAAGTAAATTTTCTAATTGTTGTGGAGATCCTATATTTTCAAGAATCTGGTGTACAAAAAGAGGAAATTCTCCTGGTCTATTTGTATGCATATAGTCAAATATATTCGTACCTAATAATTTTTCTGATTTTTCCCTGTTTTGCAAAACAGGAATTATTCTTCTAGTCAATTCGTTTATTCCAATATTCCCACCATTACGTAGAACAGGAAGTGCGCTTTGGACTGTTTTATTATCTTCTGTACCTTCAAATGCACTACTGCCAGAACGACGATACCAATCCATTTGTTGGTCGGTCAACACTAATCCTGCTTTAGCTTTTGCAGTAATAGCTTTCATTTTTCCTAAGGCGCTAAGGGCTTGGCTAAAGTAGGCATCAAGAGCATTGGCATCGTCTTTAAATAATTCTATATCTTTATTAATTTTTTCTGCTGCCTTACCCATTACCCGACCTTTTACTCTATACAAATTCATTGCTAATTTGTTACCTACTAGGGGGATACGAGTTGTAGCTTGAGCAGCTCGATCATAATAAGACGGCACTTTTACTTCATTCCCTGCTTCATCTGTCTCCGTTCTTGCTCCTGCAGTTATAGCTTTACCTAAAGCGAATCCACCCACAGCAAGTGCTCCTACCTTTACTGCTCCCATGACTGCTTTTTGGGCAAAAGCATACCCCTGTTCTATTTGTTCGACACCAATACTTTTAGCTACCGCTCTTAAAACTTGGGCTAGAGCAATAACGACAACAGAATAAGCTATTAGCATTACAAAACCAAAATCGTCATTACCAGAAATTCCTTTAATTTGGATAGCAATTTTAGTAAGAATTATTAATACAAAATAAAGAGTAAAACTTAAAATTGGCAAAGCGACTAATGCCTGAGTAAATTTATCTCGCCACATAGTAACTGCTTTTTTAACAGGTTCGGCATCGATCGCCATTCCCAGAAACGCAAGCGGAGAAACAGCAAGACAGATCCAGATTGTTATAATTCGAGATATAACATAGAAGAGTAATCCGGCAAATTGGAAAAGAAAGATAGAACCCAGAATAATAGCAACAGCAACACCAATCATAGTAGGCACAAACGCGTCATCATCAGGACCAGCTATAGCACAGGAGGTTTTCGTGATTACTCCTTTGACAGTACTTCCTAGATTACCATTAGCACTATTAGACAGAAAGTGATAGCTTAGGAAATTTGAGACATCAACAAGCATACCACAGATTATTAGACTAAAGTTTATCAGGAGAGCAACCAAGAGTAGCTTCCAGAGCATTTTCTTGTAGCTAAATTTTTCGATTCCTAAAATTGTAGCAATAGCCATAAAGATCATCATAATGATAATCCCAAAATTTGCATATATTTGCATCATTCTCCAGATACCAGTATCAGGATCAGAAATAGGTCCAAAATGAACATATCCTCCTAACTTTTGAGGTAAAACTGTAAAACAATTAATTAATCCATCAGCAACAAGACCAACAATACCCCGTGCCCCGATAGCAATAGCAGCAAAGAACCCTCTTATCATTCGTCCTGGACTTAATGAAGAAAAAAGAGTTAAGTCTGCATAATCCCTCAGGCAGTCATCAGTCTCTTCCAAGCTATTAGGAGCTTCTTTACCTGATTGATATGCATCCATTGCTCCTATGAAATGTACTCGTCCGGCTTGTACGAGTGTTGAATCAATTACTTTCTCCAAGTTATCTAGTGCTTCATCATTAGAGAACGCATCGCAAACCCCTCTGAGTGCTCTATCGTCTTTCAGGTATTTATCTTGACATAATATTGTTTCTATTTCTGTTGTGATCGTTTTCGATTCTATACTTGTGCACTTTTCTTTTACTATCTCACAATATAATGTTCGTAATATTTTTATTTCCTTCACTGAAAAATGTCCACAAGCATTAGTATTAGTGCTATAAGAAAGACAATTATCAGTTCTAGTTCCTGCTGCGGAGCCTGTTTCTATCATACATGAGGAATATTTCGAGATACCTTTCTCTTCGAGATATTTTTTTACGCCCTCACATAAAACCTGATTTTTATCTCTCTCTGTATCTCCCTCTGCTTGTACAGAAGGAATATTAAATAAACTAAATACTACAGTAATTAAAAGACCTGTTATAAAGAGATTTTTGAAAAAAGTTTTCATGAATATTTATATGCTTATATTATAATAATTATACAATATTTTTGTTAAACAAGGAAGCAATTTTATTGGTCAAATTTTCCCATTTCTGAAGGGAGAGGTTTTGAGCCCTAGTATTGAGGGGAAGGTTCATTTGTTCTAATATTTCTTGAAACTTGATTTTTGGAATTTTAAAATTATAAGGAAGGTTGTTTAGAAGCAGTTTCCGGGGGTGACTGAATCCTGCATTCACTACTCTAAAAAACAGTGTTTTGTCCAGATCTTTTAGATTAGCATTTGTATCTATTGGTATCAGCTTAATAATAGCAGAATCTACCTTCGGTTGAGGAGAAAAAGCCTGAGAAGGAACAATTTTAATGATTCCTGGTTTACTGTAATACTGAACCGAAACAGCTAAAAGATTCATTTTAGGAGGCTGAGCTATTATCCTCTGGGCTACCTCTTTTTGAATCATTAATACGATTAAGGAAGGTTGCTGAGGGCTTTCTAAGAGTAAGCGTAGAAGGTAAGAAGTAAGATAGTAGGGAATATTGCCTACAACCTTGTATTCCGGGTTCTGTAATGTGTATTTTTTATAGTTCTCACCCTTAAGAAAGTCCCTGATATCACCCTGAATGATTTTCAAGTTAGGATTATTACCAAGATGTTTCTGGAGAAACTCTACCAGTTGGGGATCCTTCTCAATTGCGGTAACTTTGGCATTGGCTTGAAGCAAGGCAGCAGTGAGAACCCCTTTTCCCGGCCCTATTTCCAAAACAGGATCACTGGGCTTTATTTCAGCAGCCTGAATGATATCATTAAGGACATTTTTATCCCGAAGGAAGTTTTGACCCAGATGTTTCTTGTTTTTTATATCCATAGAAATATGCTTGACATAAGGGATAGTTTTGGTAAGATTTGATGAGAGAGTCTAATAAGGCTCTTTTCTTTTAGCCAGTATTCAACATATACTAGAAAATACCATTACTAGCGGCAAAATACAATTAAATAGGCTGTTAACATCCATTCTATCACTGAAAAGAAAGATTGAAGAAAATATATTTCTTCCTCCAGCTCTTTTGGAGGTTGCAGTTGTCTTTCTTCTTTTTTCAGTAGTTTTTAGTAACGCTTTCATTTCTCCTATTAAAGTAGCCTCTTTAGAAGAAGAGGTCATTAGAGTGGACGGTTTTCCTTTAGAAGTATCTGAAGAGAATAGCTTCTATAATACTACCTATGCTTACTCTCAGACTATTCAAGTGGACGGCGCTGATATTGCAGAAAAGAAGGTAGAAAACAGTGAGAGCAGCAATGTTCTTGCCTTAGTGGATAATGGTAATTTCTTAGTTGTTAATTCACCTTCTTTATCCTCTTATTCTTCGGTTCTCTCTGCTACTGATTCCCTCAGTGATCGTCAGGGTATTACTACCTATACTGTTCAAAAAGGAGATACCTTAGGAGGAATAGCAACTAAATTTGATGTTAGTTTAAGCACTCTTCTTAGCGCTAATAATCTTAGTTCCAAAACACTTATTCAACCAGGGCAGGAATTAACTGTTTTACCTGTTTCTGGTATGAGCTATACAGTGAAAAAAGGAGATACCCTGCTAAGAATAGCTGAAACTTATCATTCTTCAGTTGACCAAATAGTAGTATTTAACAACCTGAAGGATGCTGCTTCTATTGGAACGGGACAGGTTATCATAATTCCGGGAGGGTATTCC
>CAZYGB010000014.1:0-11229 GCA_964647525.1 uncultured Candidatus Saccharibacteria bacterium
ATAAATGTAAAGAATAGAGAAAATACCAAGAAAATTAATTACTAAAATAGCAATAAACCAGTAAACCTGTTTTTTTTGAGCTGCTTTCCAAAGAGCTAACCCTTTCCAAAAAAGGGTCCAAAGTAAAATTGGATAAAGAAATTGAGGTTGTTGAATTAAATAAGCAAAATTTTCCATGTTTTTTATTTTTTATTCACTAATCAGTGAATTGTTAATTGTTGTTGATCCAAAGCTTCGTTGACCAAACGATCAGCTTTTTTATTTTTCTCTCGAGGGATATAACAAAATTCCAAATAAGGAAAACTAAACTTAAGATTCCAAATTTCCATAAAAAGAGATTGTAGATCAGGCTCCAAAATCTTATATTTCCCTTGAAGTTGACTTGCTACCAGTTGAGAATCTAAATGTACTGTTATTTTTGTATTTTCTAATCCCTTTTTCCCTAAAAGATGTTTAGCTTTCTTCAGGGCAAACACAACAGCTTTATACTCAGCTACATTATTAGTAGTCTCCCCAATATATTCCCTATATTCTTTATCACCTATCACTACCCCGATAGCAGAACGACCAGGATTGCCCCGGGAGCCTCCATCTGTATAAATGTCCAGCATCTGCATTAATGTATTATATCTGTATTTAAAGATTTTTCCAAGGAAAAGGCTCATTTAAATCAAGTACAAAACCAGCCGCCGCCTTATGTCCCCCTCCCCCATATTTTTGAGCCAGGTGAGCTGCATCAATTGTTTCCTTAGAGCGTAAACTAACATTCTTCTTGTTTTTCCCCTCAAACCATATAATCGCCAGGGAACAATGACGCTCTAATAAAGCATTCCCCACTTCTGATACAAAAACAGAAGAATTTACTGCCAAGGCCTCATGCCCCTCAAACATCACTCGCTGAGCACGACTAGTAATCTGCCCTATTAATTGATCCCGATAAGCGACAATTGTTTTGCCTTTTTGGATATATTCTTTTCTCCCTTTGTTTGTTTCGAGACTACGAGCCATTTTATCCCATATTGTAAAATCAAAATCAACTAATCCAATAGCTGCATTAATTTCTTTACTGTGGGAATGTTTAAAACGCCACAAATCTAAATCCTCAATATAGGACAAAAAATGAGGAAGAGGCTTCCTGGGAAAAAAGTAATGCCAAGCTAAAACAGCTGCGCAATGGTCCACTGAAAAAGAGTGATCAGAAGCGATTTTTACAATTTGCTGCATGCTAATATGATGATCAATAATAATAACTTCATTATGTTTCATCAAGTGTTTTACCATCTCCTTAGTAGGACCAATATCCAAAAAGTAAATTGTTTTATTCTTAAAATCAAAATTAAATGCAGTATGGTAGGCCCACCATTGATATTTTGCTGTATCTTTAAATTTTTTCCAGGTTATCCAGGCAGCACTAAACCCATCTGGACAGTTATGATGATAAAAAACAATAGTATCAGCCATATTTTTAAAGATTAAACACTTTTTTGCTTTAATCCCTCTAAACCAGGAAGAGGTTCGTTAGCTAAGTATTCCAACATTGCCCCGCCCCCGGTAGAAAGAAATATATTCTCGCTTTTAATTATCTCTTCCTCCGAAATCACTTCTCGTAATGCCCTAATTGTATCCCCTCCTCCAATTACTGCAGAGGCAGTATGATTCTGAAAAATAGCTCTGGCAATAGCTTTAGTCCCTAAGGAAAATTTCTCATCTTCAAATTTTCCTAAAGGGCCATTCCAAAAAATTGTTTGGGCTAAAGCGATAATAGAACTAAAGGACTGAATAGTCTCTGGCCCTATATCTAATACTAAATCACTATTTTCCACTTTTTCTAATAATCTAATCTCTTTTCCCCCATCTTTGGTTAGCACCAAAAAATCAAGAGGAAGAATCACTTTTTTCTTTTCTTTCTTCAACCGCTCTGATATTGCCATCATATCATTTTCAACCAGGGATTGCCCAATCTCTATTCCCCAATTTTTAAAAACGGTATTAGCCACTGCCCCTCCCAGTAAGATAGAGTCTAGGGAGGAAATAAACTTTTGAATTAAATTAATTTTGTCCCTTATCTTTGCCCCTCCTAGAATCATAATTGAAGGCGAGGAAATATTCTCCCGAAAATGATCTAAAGACGAAATCTCTTTCTCTAATAGAAGACCTCCATAACTGGGCAGTAAATTAGTGATAGCACAGAGAGATGCTGCTGTACGCTGGGAAACAGAAAAAGCATCACTAACAAATATGTCTCCCAAATTAGCCAACTGTTGAGCAAAAGATTGATCATTCATCTCTTCTTCAGGATAGAAACGAATATTTTCCAAAAGAACAATAGATGATTCAGGAAGCTGTTTTATTTTTTCTGCTAAGGAGGAATCTATCTTATCAGAGAAAAAATAAACTTTCTGTTGTAACAGGGACCCTAAATGTTGAGCTACCCCGGATAGACTATATATCTTTTTGCCTCGGTCTTCTTTCTGGGGACGACCTAAATGAGAAATTAAAATTATTTTTCCTGCTTTTTTCTTTAGCAGATAATCAATTGTTGGTAAAATCTGTTTGATTCTAAAATCATCTTGTACTTCTCCCTGTTCATTTAAGGGAACATTAAAATCAACCCGCATTAAAATGCTTTGATGAGCTACTGGAACTGAGGAAACAGATTTTAAGGACATAACAAAGAATTAACGAAGAGCATAACTTACTGTTAGAACAGCAGTAATTTCCTGGCTTCCTGCTTCTAAAGGAGCTGGGACTGCCATGCTGTCTTCTTTAGCGCTCACCATCGCTTGTTCCATTACTTCTCGATAAACAGGAGAAGGAGTTGCTCCCTCTTGAATATTAACTATCTTTCCCAGACTGACTGATGTCTCTCTTGAGAAAAGGGCAGCTCTCTTCTCTATTTTCTGTAAGGCCTGAATTCTAGCCTGATTCTGATATTCTTCTTGATCGTCAATAGTAAAAGCAATATTAGATATTCTATTTACTCCCTGTTGGGATAATCCCCCCACAATATCATTGATCTTATCAAAATCACGTATTTTTACCTCTACTCCCTGAGTTAATTTATATCCGATTACTTTAGGGGAGCAAGATATGCGAGAATTTGATGCCTCCTGGCACCAAGTGTAATCATACTGAGGCGCCAAATAATATTGAGTAGTTCTGATATCATCTTCTTTTATTCCTGCCTTTTTAACAAAATTAAGCACCGATTGCATTTTAGTATTATTCTCTTTCTGCACCTGGGCTGCTTCTTTCCCTTCTGTTTCTACAGAAAAAGATATTTTAGCAATATCTGGTTTAGCCAAGATTTTCCCCTGAGCAGTAAAAGAAATTGTTCGTTGAGGATCAATAATGCTTTCTGCCGAGCGATAATTATTGTAAGCCCAACTAATAACGCCCAAAGATAAAACTGCCAAGAATAACACAGTTGATTTTACGAGCAATGACTGAATATTTTTATCCATAGTTTTTAATTTTTAAGTTTTTTTGTTATTAATTTTTAATAATTAAAACATGTGAAATCTCTTTGTTCCCTATTTCTTCTCTTTTTTTATTAGATGGGAAAAGATCTTCCTGAGCTCCTCCTTCTTGGTACTAGCTCCTCCTATTAAAACACCATTGATATGTTTTAAGTAGAAGTAAGAATCAATATTACCTCCATCAATTGATCCTCCGTAAAGAATGGGAATCTTTGCACCATTCTCTTTAGAGAAACGAATCTCAAGCCATTGCTTGATAAGACTGGCTATTGCTTCCACATCAGCACCAGCAGGCTGCCTATCTGTTCCAGTAGCCCAGATAGGTTCATAAGCAATTAATATCTTGGAAAAATTGTTTTTGTCTATACCCCGAAAAGCAAAATTCAGTTGGTCAAAGATCTCCTTCTTGAAATAGGCCAGTTTATGATCCTTCACTTCTTTTCTTTCACCCACGCATAAAATAACTGTCAGCCCGGTAGCTAATGCCGCTTTAATCTTACGATTAATCATTTCTTCTGATTCATTGAAGAAAATTCTTCTTTCGGAATGCCCGATAAGAACATAGGGAACATCTAAAGACTTGAGCATTGTAGGAGAAGTTTCTCCGGTATAAGATCCCCGATTGAGCCAAAATATATTCTGGCCAGCTAAATTAATATTCTTAATTCTTTGTTTTTTCTGATATTCGGCTAATGATGACAAGAAGACTAAGGGAGGAGCGACAACCACTTTAATTCTTTGCTTAAAAACAGCATCTTTTTTAAAAAAATCAAGAATGCTTTTTCCTTGCTCTATAGAACTAGAATTCATTTTCCAATTAAAAACCAAGTAACGCATAAAACTATCTATTAAATTAAGTGATTAATCCTATTCCTAATAAGGTAAGGGCTGTTACAATTATTCCCGCAATCAGTACCCCTAGACTAATCAAAAGAAAGGATTTTTTCTCATCAATGTTAAAAAGAAAAGCAGCTACCGTTCCTGTCCAAGCCCCTGTAAGGGGCAAGGGAATAGCCACCAAGATAACGAGAGCTCCAGCGGCGTATTGTTGAAAGTGTCTTTGAGCCTTTCTTCTTGTGCGGGCAAAAACCCAACTAAATAATTTGTCAAAAAAAGGAGATTTCTTCATTAAGAAGGCAGCCATGTGTTTCCAAAACCAGAGGAGAGGAATTACGGGAAGAATATTACCAATAAAAGAAAGAATAAATGCCTTCGGCCAGGGAAACTGAAGCACTCCCATCGCCCAAGGAATAGCTCCTCGTAATTCTATTATCGGAGAGGCAGCTATTAATATAGTTAATAATTCTTTTCCCATTATTAAGTTCCTTTATTCTATCATCTCGGGGCAGTGATTACCACATTACCCCTTTGGGTAATTGCTATTGTATGCTCAAAGTGAGCAGAAACTTCTCCATCTTCAGTGGAAAAACTACCATCCTTATGCTCCTTGATATCTTTACTTTTCAGGGTAACCATTGGCTCTATTGCAATCACCATACCCGGTCGGAGCTTTAGTCCTTGTCCCGGCTGGCCAAAGTTAAAAACAAAAGGGTCTTCATGGACAGCGTAACCAACACCATGCCCACCAAGATTTTGTATTACCACAAAACCGTTACTTTCCACATAGCTTTGAATGGCATACCCAATATCTCCCAAGGTATTTCCCGATCGGACAACTTCTATTGCTTTCTGAAGAGAATCTTTTGTTACCTGAATCAATTTTTTATAAACTGGCTTTACCGGATCCAAAGCAATTGTTACAGCCATATCGGTATACAATTTCTTGTATTCCATGCCAACATCTAAAGAAACCACATCCCCCTTCTGTAAAATCATTTGAGCCATAGGAACTCCATGGACGATTACATCATTTATGGAAACGCATAGAGAGGCTGGGAAAATTTCTTCAGAAAAATCAGGTTTAAAATTTAAAAAAGAAGGCCTACCGCCTTGCTTTGAAATTAATTGATGAGCTAGCTGATCTAAATCTGCAACTGAAACACCAGGTCGAGCTGCCTCTGATACTGTTTTTAAAACCTGAGATAGAATTTCCCCTCCTTCTCTTAATTGTTTTATTTCTGAAACTGACTTAAGACGAGTCATATTTTTTTACCCAGTTTCGCTACAATTCTTCGATGGATGTCTTCTATGGAACCTATTCCATCTACTTCAACAAGCATTTTCTTGCGACGAAAATAATTAATGATAGGTATAATTTCTGTTTGAAAAAAAAGCATTCTGTTTTTTATAGCTTTGGGGTAATCATCAGAACGCCGGATTAATTTCCCGCCACAAACAGAACATTTCTTTATCCCTGGAGTGAATAAAAGAGAGTATTCTTTTCCGCAATTGGCACAAATTCTTCTGGCTAAAAGCCTCTTTGTAACTTCCCGAGCAGGAACATTCAAATAGATAACTTTAATTTTATCCCGTCCTAGCCAATGAAAAATCTCTTCCAATACCTTAGCTTCATTTAAACGACGAGGAGCTCCTTCCATAATTACTCCCTTCTTAACAGAAATAGTGCGCAGCTGTTGGAGCCAACAATAAACCACCAACCATTGGGGGACCAAACTCCCTTTATTGATATTGCGGGATATTTCTTTCCCGAGATCATCCTTCTTCTGGGCCAACTTTCTTAAAAGCCCTCCAGTATCAATATTTACTAAACCGAATTTCTTTTGGAGCAACTTTGCTTGCGTCCCCTTTCCAGAACCAGAACGTCCCAGAAAAATAATATTAGTAGGAGTCATATTCTCTCATTGTTAATTGAGCTTCCAGGGCATTAATAGTCTCTATTGCCACTTCTACCATAATTAAAATTGATGTTCCCCCTATAACCATTGTTGTTACTCCAGTAGTTCTTCCTAGAATAATAGGCAGAATAGCAATTAAACCCAAGAAGATTGCTCCAAACAAGGTAATACGGTGACTCGTTGAAGCAAGAAATGCAGTTGTCTTTTCCCCGGGACGATAACCGGGCACAAAACCTCCTCTTTTCTGCAGATTATCCGCAATACTTTCCGGTTCAAAAGTAACTGATGTATAGAAAAAGGTAAAGATGAAAACTAATAAGAAGTAAGCAAATAAATAAATCCAAGAATCAGCATTGAATCCCTTTGTCATTGCTACTATTCTCACTAAAAGCGGATTAGAAGAAAAAGTAAGAAGATTTCCAATCATTTGAGGGAACATTAAGAGAGACAAAGCAAAAATGATAGGAATAACACCAGCCTGATTCACCCGTAAAGGAAGATAGGTAGATGCGCCTCCATAAACCTTTGTTCCTCTTACCTGTTTGGCATAACTTACTGGAATTCTCCTTTCCCCCCGTGAGACTATTACCACCCCAACAATCATGACTAAAGCTGTAACAAAGAAAATGAACATATTGGGAATTCTGGTAACATCCGTAGTGGCAACCGTCTGCACTATCTGCTGAGGAAGACTAACGACAATACCAACAAAAATAATTAAAGAAACACCATTTCCTATTTTCTGTTCGGTTATTAGTTCTCCCAACCAAGTAATAAAAACAGTGGCTGCTGTTACTACAATCACATTACGCATAAGATCAAAGGGGGTAGCAATAACAATCAAGCCTTGCCTCTGTAAGAGAGAGAGAAAACCAAATCCCTGCATAGCTCCCAGGGGAACCATTAAAAGACGGGAATATTGCATAAAACGAGCTCTTTCTTTATCTGTTCCTTCCTGAAATAGCTGTTTCAAGGCAGGAAAAACCATAGTCAATAACTGCATAATGATGGAAGCAGTAATAAAAGGCATCACCCCTAACATGGCAATGGAAATATTTTTGAAAGCTCCTCCACTGAAAATATTGAATAATCCCAGGGCCTGATTGCTTTCAAAAAATTGAGCTATTTTTTCCACATCAACACCAGGCAATGGAATAACTGCCATGAGACGAAAGACCACTAAAAGGAAGAATACTATTAGTACTTTCTTCCGCAGATCTGGTGTCTTAAATAAAGCTAAAAATTTTTTCCACATAATTTATTTACTAGAAATAATTTTTCCCCCTGCTTTAATAATTTCTTCTCCAGCTACTTTAGAAGCCCAACATCTCTTTAAGGTATACTTTGCTTTCAGAGGGCAAACACCTAAGATTTTAATTCTTTCTCTTCTTTTCTTACCGGAAATTAATCCTTTCTTTTCCAGCTTTGCCGGGGTAATAATTCCTCCCTGAGGAAAAGTTTTCCTTAAATCAGAAAGAGAAACAATAATATAGTGAGGATTTCTACTCTTAAACTTGAATCCTCTTTTTTTAGGAAACTTTAAAACCGCCTCTCTTATTTGGGGTCTAATTTTGGCTCCCGCCCGGGATTTTTGTCCTTTCATCCCCCTACCAGAATAAGTGCCTCTCTTCCCTCCTCGTCCTACTCTTTTAGGACGCAGGGATTTATGATTTGGTTTTATTTGATGAATCTGCATTTTGTTTCGGTTTCGTTTCTGATTTGTTGTCTTGAGAAAACTTCTTAAATTTGGAAAGCGCTAAAATTGTAGCTCGAGCATTATTAATTGGATTAGTACTAGGGCCCAGAATTTTAGCACTAACATTAGTAATATGAGCTAATGATAACACTAAACGCACTGCTCCTCCAGCAACAATACCTCTTCCGGACCGAGCTGGTTTTAATATAATTCTAGCTGCTTTATATTTGGCTTTTACTTCAAAAGGAATAGTATCACCTCGTAATACAATAGCGGTTACATTTTTCTTGGCCTTATTGGTAGCCTTTTCAATTGCTTGAGCAACGTCCTTTCCTTTCGCTACTCCTAAACCAATATTATGTTCTGCTTTCTTCCCTACCGCTACCGTTGCTCGAAAACTCATTCGTTTTCCTCCTGCTACTACTCGGGTTACCCGGGCAATATCAAGAACTTGCTCGTCATAGTCTTTTTCTTTGTTTATTCTTCTCCTTATCATTATATATAAATTATTTTTTAAAAAAATTAAAACTTTAATCCTCCTTCCCGTGCTCCTTCTGCCAAGGCTTTAACCTGACCATGGTAACTAAAACCGCCTCGATCAAATATTACACTTTTTACTTTCTTCAGTCCTGCCTTCTCTGCTATTAACTTACCTACTTCTTTGGCTAAATCAACTTTTGTTATCTTGCTTTTTTTAGGCTTAGTAACCTCTAAGTCATTAGCAGCTGCCAATGTGTTTTCCTGTTCATCGTCGATGAGCTGAGCATAAAGATGTTTATTAGACCTAAAAACAGAAAGACGGGGTCTTGTCTTGGTTCCCTTTATTTTAGATCTTATCCGGCGATGTCTTCTGTCCCTGTTTTCTTTTTTAATGTTAACCAACATGATTAGTGCTTATATATGTTTAGGCGGTAGTTCCTGCTAGTTTCTTACCTGACTTTCTTCTAATAATTTGCCCTTTATAGTGAAAGCCTTTCCCTTTATATGGTTCTACCGGCTTCTGTAATTTAACTACAGCAGCAAACTGGCCTACCAGTTCTTTAGAAATCCCTTTGACAGTAACAACATTCTTTTCTGCTTTCACTTCTAATTCTTTGGGAATAGGAAGATATACCGGATTAATATAACCTATCTTCAAAACAAGGTTGTCCCCTTCCACATCTACTCGAAAACCGACCCCTTTTAATACCAACTCTTTGGAAAAACCTTTCTTGACCCCCAGAAGATTGTTGTTGATAAGAGCTCTCGTGGTCCCCCAGATAGCAGATGTATCCTTGGTTTGTTTCTGAGGAACAACAGTAATAAAATTATCTTTTATTTCCACTTTAAAAAAGGGAGGAATCTTTAAGGACATCTCCCCTAAAGGACCTTTCGTTTTTATAACATCATCTTTCTGTTCTACTTCCACCCCCTCGGGAATAGAAACCGGTTTTTTACCTATGCGTGACATATGAAAAATTTATTGATTATATATTTTGAATATTTTTCTAATATTTATAACACCTCTGCCAATATTTCTCCTCCTAGATTGGCTTTTCTGGCTTCCTCTCCAGTCATTATCCCCTTAGGTGTTGATATGATCTGCACCCCTAATCCATGTCTGAGAGAGTAAATTTTCTTAGCTTGAACATATCTTCTATTAGATAACTTAGACACTCTTTTTAATTGGGAGATATAAGGAGTTTGATCTTCGTAATATTTTATCTGAATTTTTATCACTTTGTTTTTCCCTTTTCCTAATTTCTCTACCCCTATCAAAAAACTCTTCCTTAGTAAAAGGTTTACGATTTCCCATTTAATTTTGGAATAAGGAACAACAGCGAATTCTTTTTTCACCATTTGAGCGTTCTTTATTCTTATTAACATATCAGCAATAGGATCAGACATATTTTTTACCAACTAGATTTTTTAATTCCTGGAATTTCTCCTCTGGAAGCCAATTCTCTGAAACAAATTCGGCAGAGACCAAAATCTCGCATATAGCCCCTTTTTCTTCCACAACGCCAGCAACGATTAACTTTACGGGTAGAATACTTGGGCTTCTTCTGAGCTCTTACAATGACTGATGTTTTAGCCATATTATTTATTTTCAGATTCTTTCAATTTCAAAGGGAAGCCTAACAACCGAAACAACTTAATTGATTTCTCCTTATTCCTGGTATTAGTAACAAAACTAATTTCCAATCCCAAAGAAAACGCTTTCTCTCTTTTACTCAACTCAGGAAAAACAAGATGTTCCTTAATGCCATAATTTAAGTTTCCCTGTCCGTCTATATTTGTAAGAGGAATCCCCCAAAAATCTCTTACCCGGGGAAGCACTACATTAACAAACTTATAGATAAAATCACCCATCCGTTTTCCTCTTAGTGTTACCATTAAGCCCACTGGCATTCCTGTCCTGATCTTAAAACTAGCAATAGATTTCCGGGCCGGTCGCAAACTTGGTTTCTGACCAGTAATCAAAGCTAATTCCTGTGACATCTTTTCTATCAATTCTTTTGTATTCTGAGCCTTGTTCATTTGCCTTCCTATGCCAGTATTAATAACAACCTTGGTAATGCCAGGCACCTCTTGATCATTCTTCAAAGAAAACTCTTTCTTGAATTTAGGAATAACTACTTTTTTAATTTGTTCTTTATATAAAGAATTCATAAATCAACTTAAACAATTTTTGCTCCGCATTTTTTACAAAAACGATATTTCTTTTCATCTTCCATCCTGTATTCAACTCGGGTAGGCTGTTTACAATGCGGACATATTAACATCACGTTAGACCTATTAATAGGACGAGGCACTGAAATCAACTCCCCTTTCTCCCCCTGTCTTTTTGCTTTCTTGATTTTCTTTACCAAATTCAGGCCATCTATAACTACCCTTTCTTTTTCAGGAAAAACCTTTATGATTTTCCCTGTTTTTCCTTTATCATTCCCTTTTATTATTTTAACAAGATCTCCTTTTTTAATATTCATGATAATAAATCGTTTATACTAATTCTGGTGCTATTGCTACTATTTTGTCATATCCCTTCTCCTTGATCTCACGAGGAAGGGGACCAAAAACTCTTCCTCCTACAGGTTCTTTTTTGTCATTAATAATAACAACGGAATTTTCATCAAATCTTATGTAAGAACCGTCTTTCCTCCGAAACGAATTTTTCTGACGTACTATTACTGCTTTTACCACAGCCTTCTTTTTAATTTCTCTTCTGGGTTCTGCCTTCTGTACCGAAGCGACAATGATATCGCCTAACTGAGCATATCTTTTTCGAGAACCTCCTAATACCTTAAAACAGCGGACT
>CAZYGB010000015.1:0-9984 GCA_964647525.1 uncultured Candidatus Saccharibacteria bacterium
TCCAGTAGTTATCTTTATACTCGGCTCCCAATTTCCCGCAGCAGTTGAACTTGTATTACCATAGAATCCTATTTCTCCGATCGCAGAAAAATATTCACTTCCCCAAACCATATTAGCATGGCTCGTACTATAAAATATTGAGTGACTTCCTGCCGTATCAAGATAGATTCTTTGATTATCTCCCAATGTTAAACTCCCTCCAATCGTAGTTGTCGCTAAACTCGTAGTCCCACTCACGTCCAAATCTCCCGTCAAGGTCAAATCTGTTAAAGTGACTGCCGTAAAAGATGAAGTCCCTGTTACAGTTAGATTTTGAATAGTCGTAGTTGCTAAATCTACTGTACTTGTAGCGGTTAATACTCCATCAATATTTGTGGTTACACAGTTAAGAGTGTTTACCAGATTTAATCCTCCTCCGCTTGTGAAGTCGGTTCCGGTCGCTCCGATATTGAATATCAAATCAGTTCCCATATCAAGATCTCCGGTTGTGACTCCGCCTATCGTGACATTCCCCATTACTACATTCCAATCATCGCTTATTGGACTAATATCATCTCCGGTTAACTTCCAAAAGTTTGGTGTTGTCATTCCTCCTCCCATTTGGGCAACCACTATTCCACTCGCAAACAATAGTCCGATTACTATTGCTAAAATTGTCTTTCTCATATGTTTATGCCCATGCTTCTATTTCCGCTACCTGAGCATCGGTAGGGCTTTGGAAGTAGAGGGTTTTTGATGCCAGCCATGCAGTGTCTATCCATTTCGAACTTCCCACAGGAATAGTAATATACTTCGTTCCTGATTCTGTTGATACGTAAGCTAATTTTAGTAGCGCTGTGCCACTTCTCAACTTGATCATAACTTTCTTTGTGTCAGCCGGCAGTGCTTGAGAATACTCAGTATCCTTAGTCGTCATCGTTTTATTGTACATCGTAGGAGTCATACTCAAACAGAAATAATTTGCTAATGCAATCATTGCATCGTTAAAAGTTGTTATTTTGTCCATGATTTTTTAAGTGTTTTATTGTTCGACCTTTGAACAAACTTCAAACAAAACCTGCCTAATTAAAAGACAGGCTTTTCACTTTTTTTTGAACCTTTTCCCTTTCCTTTGCCCTTGCCCTTCCCTTTCTTTCCTGGAAGGCTTGATCCCTCTTCTAGTTGTTTCTCTTTTATCTCTTCTGCTCCAGCTTCCGCTTTTTCTCTCTCTGTCTTCTCACTTAAGCTTTCTGCATTGTCTCTCTGAGCTTTTTCTATGTTCTTTATTTTATCAGGGATTCGAATAAATATCCCTCCGCAATTCGGATGATTGTCTAAGAACTTAATCTCTGCCGGATTGTTGGTTTCAAACTTTCCTTCATTGAACTGTATAAATGATCCATTAACAACCACAACCTTTCCATCCACTTCTTTTGTGTAAGTAGATTTATTATTCAATCTCAAACTTAGAATCTTTGAGATATATATTGTATTTTTTTTCTCTTTGGACATAATCCTATTTAATTGTTTTAATAATTTCGACCTTTTATCTTTTATGCTGATTATCATTCTGGCTTGGGGAAATCGAGAATGATTAATTCCCCCAAGAACCAGCACAAGTTAACCTATAAACTCGACTTGCTCATCTCTGCGTGGCGCTTGTCCTGTTTCATCATCAATCCACACTCAGTTAGATATTCGTCTACTCTTTCATCATCTCCGTTCCCTTGGCGATTAGTTAGAAGCTTGGTGTCCCTATTGCTTAAGTATCTGTAAGTTAATTCTTCCATGTCTATCATGATTCCGTAGTTGCCAAAAACAGTTCCAGTTAAGAGCTTATGTTTGATAATATTCACAATTCCGTGAGGAGAAATGTATCTGATAATCTGTAATCCATAGCTCTTTTCTTTCTCCATGATCTGAAGTTTGTTTTTAGCCCATCCGTTAATCATTGAAATTACTGCAGCTGAAGCAAACATATACTTTTCACTATTTCCATATGCAAATGCGCTTTCTAACCAAGTTTCGAATTCTGCTTCGGTATCAACGTTTGCGGTCGCATACTCAGTGATCTTCTCGAATACCCCACCTGTTAACCTTACGGGATGAGTTGTTCCTGTTCCAGTGTCTGCACTCGCTTTTCCGAATATGAAAGCTCTCTCGATGTCAACCATGTGAAGAATTGCTTTCTTTCTCCTCTGATAATCAAAGTCATTTTCGGTAATTAATGTCTTGGTATTCTTAGCAGTTTCAGTGACTCCAAAAGGAGTTCTGAAAATCTGACAATAACCATTCTTAACTGTAGGTGTGGTTCCCTTAATGGTTCTGAGTCCTCTACCTTCCTCGTTAGCATTACCAATAATCCAAACATCTCCTACTGCTGAAGCAGCTGCTCCAGTTGCTCCACCAATTTCTGCTCCAACCGTTACTTCCGTAGCACTTGAAAGTGCCGTAACTTCGAATACCCATTTCTGAAGTGCTACCAAAACGATATCTCCTACCTGTAAATCAGTACCTCCGGGAGTTGCAAGAGTAAGAGTTCCACCGTCTGGATCAACTGTACCTTCTCCGGTTAGATTCCTTGGTCCAATCGTATCTTCATACCATCTAAAATTAGGATCTGTGGTTTCTGCTTTCTTCATTGCTTTTCCCTGTTTAGTTACAGGGTCTTTTCCAGCATTGGTCAGAATGGCCAATAAAGGATATTCATTTACATCCAGCAATGAGATGACATCTGCCATATCGTATTTACGAGCCGATAGTGAGGCTGTGCCTCTTGTTCCTGTTGCGGGCATAATTTAATCTACATTAGTTAATTGATTAACGAAAAGCTCGACACTCTTTCCGACACTGTTTAGATTCTCTTAGAGTTTCCCCTTCCGGGACTCTTCAGGTCAAGGGTGCTGTGCATCCCTGCTATTTTTTTATATTCCTAATCCACCTAAAGAACTTTTTGAACCCTGTAATAGTTTGTTCTTAATCCTCTCTTCCTCTGTTTGTTTTTTTCCTCCATCTCCCGGTCCGCCACCTAATTCTACTTGCGCTTTTGCTTTCTTAATCTTGTCTTCATTTTCTCCTTTCTTATCTTTTCCCGCTAATTTATCTACCCGATCACATGCTTCTTTTAAACCAACCTTTTCTCCTTTTGCAGCACCTGCCTCCATAAGAGCTAAGACCAAACTCGTGTATTCTTTATCTTCTTTAAGTCGGGGGTGTTCTTTTCTCGCATCCACTATGTCTGATCTGACTCCAGCCCTAATCTTCGAACTATTGGATATTATCTGCCTTGCTATTTTTTCTGCTCTTGTGGCAATTCTTTTGTCTATAAAATTCGCAAACTGATTCGGTGTATATTTAGAGAAATCCATCTTGGTAAGTTCTCCTTCTTCTTTCTTATCTTCTTCTTCTTTAATCTTTTTGTCTTCTCCTTCCTTACCTTTTTCATTTATAATAATTTCTGCTTTCTCTTTCGCTTTCTTGTCTATCATCTTTTCTAACGCACTATATGATTTTGCTATTTCTTCCGGGGATTTCCCTTTGAACTTTTCGGGCATTGAGAATTGTTCTCCCTCTTCTTCTTTTTCCTCCTCTTCTTCTTCTGTTTCTTCTTCTGTTTCTTCTTCGGGTGTTTCGTCGGTTTCCTCGTCTTCAGATTCCTCTTCCTCAGTTTCCTCATCTTTTTCTTCTGTAGTTTCTTCTTCCTCTTCAGAAGGATTATCGAGTTCTTCTTTGAGTTCATCAATGTTGTCCGGCATAATTTTATTTATTTCTAATTGTTTTTTATTTCGACCTTTACTCCAATTGACTTCGGAATTCTTCCGATGTAGTAATCGTTGATTTACAAACCTTAATTGCTGCTACCTTTTTTGATTCTCCCTTGGTCTTCGGTTTGAAATTCGGATCAGTTACTAATCTCTGAACACATCTTTCTATTTTAGAATCTACCTTTTGTCCGGTCTTGGTTTTTTCCTCCCACTTTTTTGTTTTTCCTTTGATTCCAAATGGCATAATTTGATTATTTTGACTGTTATGTAGTTATACTCGACTATTGTGTTTAAACTCCACCTGGGCTGACTGGTGCGTCCTCATTACCTATTTTTCCCCCTATTCTTTATTTCTAAGCTTACTTTCTGCATTTTCCTTTGAGAATTTAAACTCTTTGATTATTTCAAAAATCCTTTGCAATCCTTTCATGGTCTTCTGATGATCTATAAATTCTGTCAGCATTGTAAATGCATCTTTATTTCCCACTTCCTGAAGGGCTTCTCTCTCATCAGATATTTCTTCTTCTATCTTCGCTTTGATATGTTGCCATCCGTCAGTTTGAATGGTGTCTTGCACCGCTTGCCCTATTTCTTGATCTCTTTCTAAATCTCTCATAAGATTTAATCTTCTTCAGAGATCTCTAAACCATCATTTTCTCCAAGACCTCCGAGTTTAATTTCTCCCGACTTTATTTTTTGAAGCACCTCTGTCAGATCCCCCACTGCTTTTTCGAATGACACCGTTTGCTCGTTGTCGTTTGGCTCATATCCTCCCATGTATGCTCTCCTCGCTGCACTGACTGCATCGTCTACTTTATTCCACCTCTTTCTTTTATTTTCTTTTGCCTGATCCTTTTTGAATTTAGCCATGACAACGTTCCCGGTTGTTTCTTTTTTCTTAGCCATGTTTTTATTTTATTTTATTACTTAATACTAACTATTGTCAATATCGCTTGCGCTCAGAATAGGATATGGTCTTGCTGCATTCCATAAAAGGAACACTGCACAGCATTCGACTGTTGGAGTTGTCCCTCCGGCTGTTGTTACAACCGCTCTTAGATATCTCTTTGTCCTTTCAATCTCCATTGTATAACTATGATCCTGTACCACAGTTGTTTCAGCTCCTCCAGATGCTACGCTTGCATCTCCAAATGCTGAATCGTCATCCTCTTCAATTTTCACTTTTACTGAAGTCGGGGTTCCCGTAATATTTCCTACCTCTATAAATGCCAAGGCAGTGTCATAAGATTCGCTTTCCCCATTCTTTGTATCAACTGAATCTCCATCTAATGAACCTGTTGAGGGAATTATTTGAATCTCAATACTAATTGCTTTTTTTATTTTGTCTAATAATGCTTTAGGCATGATTTTGTTTCTTATTCAATGATTTATTACTCGACCTTTTATTTTACAAGTTTATTTAACAACGGAATCTTTGTCATCATTCCTCTCATCTTTTGCATAATGCCTTCTCTATTCGGTTCTCTCGGCATTTCTCTTGGCGCCTCTCTCTGTGCTTCTGTCGGTATTGGTAATATCTTTTCTTTAATTGCTTGTATTCTTTCTTCATTCGATACTCCTTTTCCCTGTTCGGGCTTTTCTTCCTTTCTTTTTGCCTCTTCTTCCTCTCCCAATATCAGGTCTTCGTATTGTTCCATATCGTATTCTCCTAATATCATCTTTTGGAATGTTCTTTTTCTGACCTTCCATCTTTCTACCTCTTCCGGATCTTCCGGATTCGGTTTATCTTCGGCTACAAATATTTTATATAGATTCATTACTTCTGCTTTCCTTTGATCTGGAGTTGTTTCTTTTGCAGGTTCTATCTTTACTATTGAATCTACATCTGTTTCCCTATCTCCTTTTTTGAATTCTTTAAAATCTACTTCTTCATCTCCTACTATTCTGAATCCTTCATCCTCTGTTCCAAATTCTTTATTCAACTCTATCATGTTATTCACAATCCTTATCATCGTATTTTCAAACTGCTTGAGTAAAATGCTAAACCTGATATTCGTTTGCATTAATAAGAGTTCCACTTTCCCTTTCGGCTCTTGGGCCGACTGCGGTAATCCTTGCGCATATTCTGATATTGCCAGAGCTGTTTGTATTTCTTTTTTTAATATTGCATCTTTTTCTAACCACTGCTTGCTTATATCCGGAGGTCTGTCTATTACTACATCGTCTGATTTCTGCAGTTCCCATATTGCCCCAGGTGCTGTTATAAGATCATCTGCTACTAAATGTGCGCCTTTCCTTACTTTTTTAATAGGGTCGAGATTAAATACAATATCATCCATTGCCTGATTTCTTGAATCCGCTATTTCGTGAATGGTTGTTTCTACCGGCTCGATGTGTCCTATTGACCAAAGTTCCCAAAGCAGAGCATGATCTGCGAGCTTAACAAATATTCTCCCTCCATTTATGGCCATGTAAGGATTATCATCATCTCTGATCCATACCTTTCTATTTGCCAAGACCATCAACTTATTTTTCTCATGATCCCATATCTGCCATAACTCCACTTTCTTTTCTTTCATCCTCTCTTCGCTGACTTCTCCTTCGCCATCATCTCCTTTGGCAATCTGACCCATTTTCTTTGTATTTATTTCATACCTTTTTTTCCTTGCGTCCATGCTTGATACATCTTCATTTTCAACGCATTTTAAGTTTTCGTAGATATGATTCTCCCCTCTCTCTTTCTCTTCCTCTACTAATTTCTCTTTTGTTTTGAATACCTGAACTATTTCGTATCTGCTATCTTCGGATATATTGATTGCTTCCGGATCTACATACAAAAGCCATAAGTCTTGGATTCCTATGTGCGGTCCGCCGTTATCTTCTTCTCCTTTCCCCTGACCCCAGACAGTCATTGCTACTCCATCTCCGAATATTAATGCTGAATTTATCAGATCTATTTTCTTCTCCGGGAATTTTGTTTTATCTAAATCAAATTTAATTTTGTCATCCCAAGATTCTAATGACTTTGATTCAATATCCTTTTTAAAGCGTGGCAGTATCCTGACATTGATCTTTGCCGAAGCCAATCTTGACTTTACTGTTTCTACAATCTCAAAAGCGATCGGAGGCATCAGCTTTGTATCGTATGCATAATTGGATTTCTCTTTGAATGCTCTATAGAGTCCATGCATTCTCAACCATTTGTCCTGGTATGGAGAGCGATATTCTTCTGCCGTTTTAAATCTTTTCAACCACTTTTCTCTCTTTTTTACTTCTTTGTCATCTGGATTATATTGTTCCACTTTTAACTCTTCTTTTGATTCTTCTGGCATATTTAATGTATTTTAAAACAAGACCTCAACTCTTACCCCCGATAATAGGAGCAAAAGTTGAAGTCCCGATTTGTAGACCGTTAGACATTCAACCTTTACGTTATTTATATTAACACCTCGCAAGAAACCTTGTCAAGTGTTTTTCTAAATGTTCTTGATATCCTGATCTCTTTCCTCGATGGCTTTCCGTTCTGAACGAATACAGTGACCTGTCCGAATCTCAAACTCATCAGATCTCTTTTAATATCTTTGAGTAGAATATCTATCATTTCTTCTTTTGTTATTTGTTGGTTTTTAAATCCCGACATTTATATTTAATAATTTTATTGAACTTTTTAATATTGCAACTCCCACAGAGTGGCTGTATATTCTTAATGTTATCTGATCCTCCCTTACTAATCGGAATAATATGATCCTCTGTCAACTTAATTTTTGGCTCGCATTTTCCACAAGCAGGACAATAATAATCATATTCCTTTTTTAGCATTTCCCATTCTTGCAATGTGTGAGTTCCTCCTGCATTGCGCATTCTATCTCTCCTCCTTTTGGTTCTAAATAAATCTTTTTCTGGGAATTTCCTATAATGATCCCTTCGATATCTATTAACCCTCTCCTTATTGTTCTTTCTCCACCTTCTACCCCTTTCTGCTGTTTCAACTTTGTGTTGCTCACTATATTGTTTACCTTTTTCGGGATGCTTGATTCTCCATCGACGCATTCGATCTCTCCCCTGTCTTCTCACTTTTTCTATATTCTTCCTCCGCCACTCTCTTTGATATTGCCTTCGTGAGTGTTTATTTGTCATATACTTTCATTTTACCATTCCGTTACTGTTAGTCAACTAACATTCTTCTCCAAGTTTCTTCTGTAGTGCTATCTTCCAGTATACAAGACAATGTAAAAAATGGTCCCCCCCTGTCGTACTGACCCATTCCCGATGTTCTCGCCCAACCTTATCGGTGACGATACGGACATACATTGTTTGCAGATGAGATATTAATTCTTTCACTCTTATATCCCCGGCCAGGAAGTTAAACTTTATCTGGCTTCTTCTTAATTCGGCCACTACCACATCGATCATTCTATTTCTATCCGTCAGAACTTTAATGTCTTCGTCTGTCGAAGTCATCTTGCCTACAAAACTCTCATCACTGAATCTTACGATTCTTGTTTTTTTGGGATCGTCTTTATAGAAATTCACATATACTTTGTCCTGGAATTTTCTCGCAAATTCGAATGCCCTGTTTGTGTCGTACCCTCCGTCTATCACGCAATATCTTATTTCGTAGACCTCCATTAATTCTTCCAATCTTTTCCATTTGTTTTTTCCCGGCTGGTCTTCCAACATTGCGATATGGAATACTCCCTCTTCATTTCCTATAATCACATGCAGATTTCTTTTATGGACATCCACTCCCATCACTGCATCTTTCTCGCTATTCTTTGTTGATATCAGATTCTTATTTATCAGTCCTGAGGGGATCTTTGCCTCCTGACTCAGATATGCAATTCCTAATATGAAGTTGTAGAAGTATTGTTCATCTTCCGAATCTTCCAACTCTTTAATGAGATCATTCGCTGTCCTCCACGTCGCTATCATTTGCGGAATCCAATAACCCGATACATCTCTCTCCGGATACCTCGCTTCCCATGATCCTCCTTTGATAGTTTCTACACTTAATTCTTGGTGGCATTTCTGACAGACATATTTTCTGAAGTCCATGTCAACATTCTTCTCCCATTCCATGTGCTGTCTGTATCCGCACTTCGGGCAATTAAACCTCCAATGTTTCTGATCTGATTCTCCCCAGAGTTTGTCTATCCCAAAATCAGGAATCGTTGGAGTTGAGAAATAATATTGAGCCCTGATCTTTGAGAACCCTAATCGTGATGCATATGTTCGGATAACTTCCGGCTTTGATTTGTCTATCTCATCGTAATAGTTTTTGTCAGATGAAAGCATGATTGCCTCTCTCTCTGTATATGTTCCTTTGAAATAGATGAATGATTTGCCTATCTGTTTCTGTTCCACTGCATCTTTATCTTTTCTTGAGAACTCTGCCCGGATGGTTGGATTAATATCAATGATCTGATTTACTTTTCCCGGGACAAATGCTCTTACGTCATCCACTGTCGGCAATGTGTATATTTGGTTGATCCCCAAGAATTTAGCTGCATGCAATAATCTTAAGATATTGAGAGTAGACATTCCAATCTGCGATCCTTTAATCACTACTTGCTCTTGGCTCTCATCTCTCGCTATTGCTTTTAAGAATGTATGATTATTAAACTCTATCGGATTTCCCTTTTCATTTTTTATCTTTTCGCTTTCTATCCAGAAGTCCATCCCTGCTCTTTGTAGATTTTGTTTTGTTATCATAATCTTTTCTCCATAATACTAATGCTCTTTTGGTTTCTTCGTCTATTTCTGTTCCTTGTGGCACGCTGGTTTCTACCTTTCCGGATATCTCTCTCTTCTCCATCGGACTCCACTTTTTACTTTGGCACTTCAGAAAATAAATGATTGCTCCTAAATTTCCATCGCTTAATAATCCAACCAATTTGCTTACGGCAAAATCGATATGTTCTTTCTTTACTTCTCCTAATGCTATTCTAAATTCTTTATCCTCTTTGATCCACTCGTAATATTGTTTCCTATTCATGCCAATTGCGAGAGCAGCGCCAGTGATGGTCCACTTCTTTTTGTATGCCTCAAGAAAATCCTCTTTGCTTTGAGCTATTCTTTTTTCTACAGCTCTTTTCTCTGTCCTTTCCTTTTTTATAGTGTTACCTTTGTCTTTTTTTTTCTTCATAATTATAGTTGAGTATTACCTCCTCTTTTGATTTTAAAGCCCACACGGTCCAACTGGTGCGCTCGTTATCCGCTACTATTCAAGCTTTTTCGCTATCTTTCCTGAAAACTTCTCAAACCTTCTTATTATTACTTC
>CAZYGB010000016.1:0-9863 GCA_964647525.1 uncultured Candidatus Saccharibacteria bacterium
GAAATAGTTTCAGAAAAAAACTATTTTTTTAAGCTGGACTTAAAAGTGGTAAAGGAATTAATCAAAACAAAAAAATTAAAAATTTTACCCGTCAGAGCAAAAAACGAAGCTTTAGGATTATTGAATCAAGAACTGGATGATTTTTCCATTTCTCGGCAAAAAGAAAGAGTAAAATGGGGAATTGATTTGCCATTTGATAAAAATCAAACAATTTACATATGGGTGGATGCATTGCTGAACTATATTTCAGCAATTGGCTATGGCGACAATGAAAAAGAATTTAAAAAATGGTGGGTGGATGCTCGCGTCATTCATTTACTGGCTAAGGATATTTTGAAATTTCACGCAGTTTATTGGCCATCAATGTTATTGTCGGTTGGAATTAAAAATCCTGACGAAGAATTCATTCACGGATTTTTTACAATCAATGGCCAGAAGATGAGTAAAACATTAGGCAATTTTGTTGACCCGAATAATTTGGTTGAAAAATATGGCGCTGATGTAATTCGTTATTTTCTTCTGCGAGAAGTTTCTTCCTTTGAGGATGGTGACTTTTCAGAAAAACGTTTGCGGGAGCGCTACAACAGTGACTTATCTCAAGGATTGGGTAACTTACTCTCACGAATTTTAGCTTTGGGAGAGCAATTTGGAAAAGAAATCCCTCTTTCTTTAGCTGATTCTTCCATTGTTAATGTAGCTCTTGCTACCAAGAAAGAATATTCTCAGTTGATGTATCAGTTTCGTTTTAATGACGCTCTAGCTAAAACCTGGTCTTTATTAGGGGAAGGGGATAAATTAATTTCTTGGTCTAAGCCCTGGGAGAAGATGAAAGAAGAAAAGGAATTCCAGAAAATTATGGGGTCGTTAATATTTCTTCTGGGAAATGTTGCCTTGATGATTGCGCCAGCAATGCCCAAAATTTCTGATGAAATATTAATCGCTCTTCAATTAAAGGATGTTCCTTTTTCTTCTTGGTCAGAGAAAAAGATATCACTAAAAAAGAGAGAACAACTTTTTCCTAAATTAGATTAAATATTTTTCTCTCAATAGAGAGGGAATATGTTTATTTTTATCTTTTCTAAATATCTTTTTATTGATTTTTCGTTCTCTAAATAGTACAATGCAGAAGCAAGTATATGTTTTATGTCTTGATTTTAAGTAATTTTTATGCCTTTAGGTAAGTTTACAGCAAAAGCTCAAGCTGCTCTAGAAAGAGCACAGCAAATGGCTCTGGAAAGAAACCAGGGGGAAATGCGTGCCCTCCATCTTTTATATGTTCTCTTAGACGAAGAGGATAGTTCGGTAAAAGAAATTTTAGAGAAGGAGCTGAATGTTGATGTCAGGTCTATGCTCAAGGATATTCTAGAGGAGATTATCAAATTACCTCGTATTTTTACTGCCGGGGGTGGTTTTGCTCAGATGTATCTTGCTCAAGAAGTCATTCAACTAATTGAGGCGGGAGTGCGTAAAGCTGTAGCAGATGGAAATAAATATATTTCTCCTGAATATATATTCTTCGGTATTTTATCAACTAAAAATTCTGCTCAAGATATTCTTAATAAATACAATCTTGATAAGGAAAAGTATTTGGATTCTCTTTATAAATATACCCAAGGACAAAAAGTCACTGAGGAATTTCAAGAGATTGGTAAGAGTTCTTTGGAGAAATACAGCCGTGATCTTACTCAGTTAGCTCAAGAAAACAAATTAGATCCTGTTATCGGAAGAGAAAAAGAATTACGGCGGGTTATGGAGATTTTGTGTCGGAGGACAAAAAATAATCCCATTCTTATTGGAGAGGCAGGGGTAGGAAAAACAGCTATTGTGGAGGGATTAGCACAGGCCATTGCCCATAAAGAGGTATTAGAGGCATTATATGATAAAAAAATTATTTCTCTTGATTTAGGCTCCTTAATTGCGGGAACACGTTTTCGAGGGGAATTCGAGGAACGCTTGAAAAACCTATTAAAAGAAATAAAAAAGGAAGGAAATATTATTCTTTTTATTGATGAAGTTCATACTTTAGTAGGGGCAGGAGCAGCAGAGGGGGCTATGGATGCTTCTAACTTGTTAAAACCTGCTCTTTCCCGGGGGGAATTAAGAGCAATTGGTACAGCCACCTTTAGAGACTACCGGGAGTATATCGAAAAGGATCCTGCCTTGGAACGTCGTTTTCAGCCGGTAACCGTTGAGGAGCCTTCTATAGAAGAAACAATTGCGATTTTGAGGGGGTTGAAAGAAAGATATGAAGCTCACCATGGCTTGAAGATCTCTGATGAGGCTCTTATAGTTTCCGTTCATCTCTCCAGTCGTTATATCACTTCTCGCTTTTTACCAGATAAAGCAATTGATCTGGTGGATGAAGCAGCTTCTGCTTTAAGTTTGGAAGCAGGTAGTATTCCATTACCTTTGGCAGAATTGGGTCGGGAAATTAAATCAACAGAATTAGAAAAGGAGGCAATAAAAAAAGAAGAAGGAAAGAAAGCGAAAGCACATCAAAGAGATGTGGAAAAAAGATTGAAGAAGTTAAAGAAAGAATATGATAATTTAAATAAAAGATGGAGGAAAGAGAAAGATATTTTTGATGCCATCAGTGAAATCAAGAAAAAAATAGCAGAGGCTAATAAGCAGGCTCAGGAAGAAGAAAGAAAAGGAAACCTAGAAAAAGTAGCAGAAATTATTTATAGCTATATTCCTAAGTTAAACAAACAACTTCAGGTAAAAGGAAGATCACTTAATCGTATTCCTCAGAAAAGTAAATTTCTGAAAGATGAAGTAGGAACTGAGGATATTGCCCGAGTAGTATCCCGCTGGACCGGTATTCCTGTAACAAAAATGCTAGAGAAAGAATCTGAGAAATTGAA
Source organism: uncultured Candidatus Saccharibacteria bacterium (assembly GCA_964647525.1). GTDB lineage: Bacteria > Patescibacteriota > Minisyncoccia > UBA6257 > UBA6257 > CAZYGB01. The sequence continues at coordinate 2,865 of CAZYGB010000016.1, forward strand.
CAGGATAGAAAAGGAATTAAGCACTAGAGTAATAGGCCAAAAAGAAGCGATTCATGCAGTAAGCAGAGCAATTAAAAGAACTCGAGCAGGAATTTCTGAAGTGGATAAACCTATTGGTTCTTTCATTTTCTTGGGTCCTACTGGAGTAGGAAAAACAGAACTTGCTCGGGCTTTAGCTGAATTTATATTTTCTGATGAAAAGGCGATGATTCGCATTGATATGTCAGAATATATGGAGAAGCATAGTACGGCTCGGCTGATTGGTTCTCCCCCGGGTTATGTTGGTTATGAAGAAGGAGGGCAATTAACTGAGGCCATAAAGCATCGTCCCTATAGCCTGATTCTCTTTGACGAGATAGAAAAAGCTCATCCGGAAGTGTTTAATCTTTTTCTGCAGGTCTTGGATAATGGTCGGCTTACTGATGGTAAAGGAAGAACGGTAGATTTCAAAAACACTATTGTCATTATGACTTCCAATTTGGGAGGGGAATACGTGAGAGAGATATCTTCCATTGGTTTTGTTCCTGATAAAGATTCTTCTCTCCAGAGGAAAAAGGGGGAATTAAAAGAGAAAATTGAAGAGCAATTACGAGTGCGTTTTCGCCCTGAATTTCTTAATCGGATTGATGATATTGTCATCTTTAATTCTCTTACCCATCAGGACATAGAAAAGATTGTTGACATTCAGATTGAGAGAATAGAAAAACGATTAGCAGAGAAGGGTATTATTATTAAATTAACTGAAGAAGCCAAGAAATATTTAGCTCAGAAGGGGTATAATCCTGAGTTTGGTGCTCGACCTCTGAAACGCTTAATGGAAAAGGAGGTTCTTGATCCCTTAGCTGACAAAATTATTTCAGGAAAAATCAAACAGGGAGCAAAAATCCGGATTGGTTTTAAGAATAAAGGATTAATATTTGAAAAAGGAAAATGAGAGAAATCTCTCAACAGCTTATCTTATTCTTTCTCATTGTGCTTTCTTGGGGAGGGATCATATATCTTTCTCAAAGCTTTCTTCTCTTTATATTGTTTATCCTCCTGGTTTTCATTTGGAAATTATTGCTAGGATTATCCTGGGTAAATTTTATTTATCTTTTAATAGGGGGAATTGAGGTCAGGATCTTATTAGGTATGCTCCATCCAATATGGCTGTCTTTTTTTGCTCTAATTTTGTCTTACTTTCTTTTTAAAAAGATTTTTTCATCGGATAAAATATTTTGGAAATATTGTCTTTTTCATTATCTCCTATTGAGTTGGATTATTCTTTCTTTGGGGTTGTATTTCTTTAATTCTTTTCCTTTTGGAGTTACCTTCTTAATGTATCTGGGAGGGATGACAGTCTTCTTTCCTCTGGCTCTGCTCATTCGAGGAAGTAGGGTATCAAGTGAATATTTGATTTTAGTCTTAATTGTAGGGGAATTCTTTTGGCTCAGTAGTTATCTATCAATAAAAATACCCCTCCTCAGTCTTTTACTTCTTGGTGCCTTTTGGGCTATTGAGGAAGGGTATCGTTATACCGAAATATCTAACAGAGAGTAGAGATACTTAAGATTTTAATTACAATTACCGGCGGGGACAACTGCTTGCTCGTCGAATTGAGTCTGGCATTCAGAAGGAGGATTTTTAAAAGCGGAACAGATAGCAGCTAAATAATTTTGGCTACCTCGAGGACCGGTACTTATAACATCATTGATTACTAAACTAGGAGATCCAGTAATAACAGTATTTTCTTTCCCCTGCATCTGAGAAGGATCTTCCACCGGGTATTCTATACTTGTTAATTTCATCTCTTTAGCTAAAAGAGTGTCTTTCTGATTAGTTTGGCAATCAGTAATCTCTTTTTCATCAAGCCCTAATGTCTGGGCCACTTTTTGCCAGCATTGATCAACATCTTCAACGGAACAATTTTTGTTGACCTCATCTACAAAAGAGAGAAATTTATCAGGTTGATTGTTCTCTACGCATATTTCTCGAATATCCTGATTAAGTTCTGGGTCACCATGCAAGGAACTAAATTGACCATTCTGGTCCTGTCCCACAATGTAATTGATTTGGAAATCTATTTTTGAACCAAGTAATTGAGCTACTGGTATAATAGCATCTTCGGCTTGGTTGCCGTAGGGGCAAAAAGCCATTACGAATAGACGAACAAGAGGTTTTTCTGTTTTAGGAATAGCAGTAAGCTTTGGTTGTATATTCATAATGTCAGGGAAAAGATAACTACCATTTCTGCTAACATAGGCAGTATTTTTCTGTCCCCCAATATTAAATTCAATTTTATAAAGGCCAGTCTTGGGATCATCTTCTTTATTTATTAACTCAGCGGTGAGATTACTACCCTTAAGGGCACTATTATTAAGGTAGTCAAGAGCTATTTGAGAAGCCTCATCTAAGGAAACAGTTTTTCCCATGGGAGAAAAACGAGAAAATAAAAAAGTTCCTCCAATAATGAGGGCTATCAGGACAACACTGCTTACAATAAGAATGAGGGAATAATTTTTTTGCATTTTTTTATGGTTACTTTTATTAATGTTTATTATACTATCCTTTTACTTTTTTGCAAGGAGGAAATGGAAAGTTCTTTTAATTTTTCCTCAAGATAATCTTTTATTACAGCAAAAGTGTGCTCTAGCTGTTCCTCTTCAGGTTTAGAAAAATTTTTTAACACTAAATCTAATGCCTTTTTTTGGGAAGCTGATTCCGGTCGCACTCCTAATCGTAGACGGAAGAACCCCTTTGATTTTAGGTGAGACATGATTGATTCTATACCCTTGTGTCCTGCCGAGCCGTGATTAAAACCTAATTTAAAATTAGGGAAAATGAGATCGGTGTCATCATGAACGACAATAATGTTTCTCAGGGGCACTTTGTAGAATTTCTTTAATTGGCCAACTACTTGACCAGACTCATTCATATATGTTAGAGGCCGGGCTAAAATAATTGAATTATCAGCAGAAAAACTGAGCCATGATAAATTCTTTTTACTTTGTTTCCAAGGAGAAGTAGCCCATTCATTTTGGAGCCAGTCAATAAAAAGCGCTCCAATATTGTGGCGGTTTCTTTGGTAAGGAAGGCCAGGATTACCCAATCCTATGAGAAGAATTTTTTTATTCATTAATTTTTTCCTTGATATATTTATGGATCTCTTCATATTTTTCTATTCCTGCTCGAGGTATAAGAACATAAATATCATTCTCTCCACCAGGGAGCATAGCAGAAGTAAGCTGATTGTCAGGTTCTCGGTTGGATAAAGAGAGATACTGTATTTGATTAGAAGGAATAGATTTGACTAACAGGAATATTTTCCAGGCATTCTCAAAGTCAAGATTAGTAATGTAATGATTATTTAAATCTTGCCATATATTAAACCAAGTAGCAAAATGCCAGACATTAGCCAGTTGGGATACTTTATCTCTTAAGGCGGCTAAGATTTGATGCTGATGTTCGATGCGATAAAAGTCACCGGAAGGGGCATAGCGAGTACGAACAAATTTGGCCACTAAATCCCCATCTAAATAATTCCAGCCAGCTTTCAAGTGGAATATTTGAGATGGATAATGAGGATCCACTAAGTTAGGGTCAATAATATCTTTGTCTAACCAAATATTAATTCCTCCAATACCATCAACCAATTTCTCTACTCCCTCCAAGTCAAAGATTGCAACATAGTCCATTTTTAAGCCCAGAATATCCTCAATCTTCTTTTGAACAAGATTAAAAGAACAGTCTTTATTAAATTTCTGGGTACTGTTTTCTAATTCTAATAATCCGTTTATTTTTGTTCCCCGGGGGTAAGATTTGTCTTGTACCCAAAAATCCCTAGGGATAGAGACCAAGACTAATTTCTTTCTGGAGGAGTCAGCATGAATAACGAAAATAGTATCAGCTAAAAGGGCCCCCCGGGAACCATTACCGGCAATACCCAGGAAGAGTAGATTAAAAGAAGAGTTGGTTAGGGAGAGGGGATTTTTATCATCTAAATGGAAAGCGGAGGCAAAATTATAATTTTGTGATCGATTTGTTCCCCAAATCAAAAAAACCGTTGTTAAAAGGCCCAGGAGAAAGATTATAACAATATTCTTAAAATTGATTTTCATTGCTTCCCCTATAATCTAACAGAAGCGTTAGCCAAGAGCAAGTGAATTTTTCCTTAAAAGCGGGAGTTTGATTTTCCGATAATCCTGTGCTATTATTCTCTCTAAGTCTTATGAAGGGAAATATCTTTTTAGAAAATCTAGAGATTATTTTAATCGCTCTTCTCATTGTGATTCCAGTGAGATATTTTATTATTCAGCCCTTTATAGTTCATGGAAGTAGTATGGAACCGAACTTTTATAGTAATGACTACTTGATTGTGGATGAGCTTTCCTATCGTTTTCATACCCCTCAACGTTATGAAATTCTTGTTTTTAGGGCCCCTAATCATCCTCAACAATACTATATCAAGAGAATTATTGGTTTGCCTGGGGAAACTGTGGATATTCATGATGACCAGGTTTTTATTACCAATAAGAACGGGAAATCATTTCAGTTGAAAGAGGACTTTATTTCTTCTTCGGTTACTACGGTCGGGAATGTTAAAATTACCTTGGATAATCAGCAATATTATGTTTTGGGTGATAACCGGCCTATCTCTTCTGATTCTCGTAATTGGGGGCCTCTTGATGAAGATTTAATCATTGGGCGAGTGTGGCTTCGACTCTGGCCAATACAGAGAATTGAAGCTTATCATTTTTAAATTGTTTTTATGGCTTTTTATAACAGAACAACAAATAGAGCAATAGGCAGAGGAAAAACAAAGAAAAAGGTTGAAAAAAGAAAATATCGGCGTAAGGTTTTTCAGTCTATCAGGGGGATGAGAGATATTCTTCCTTCTGACTGTGTTTATTATGACTATATTCTTCAGCAGGCGAAGAAGATTTTTAACTTTTATGGTTTTAAGAGAATGGAACCCCCCATTCTAGAGAGATTAGAATTGTTCACTAAGGGAGTAGGAGTTAATACTGAAATAGTGGAAAAAGAAATGTATACCTTAAAAACAAAAGATGAGGGGGAAATACTAGCTTTACGGCCGGAATATACCGCTGGTATTGCTAGGGCCTATGTTGAAAACGGAATGTCTAATTTGGTTCAGCCGGTAAAACTTTATTCTTTTGGGCCAGTTTTTCGACATGAAAAACCCCAGGCAGGAAGATTCCGTCAATTTTATCAATTAAATTTAGAAGCTATTGGAGAAGGGGATCCTGTTATTGATGTGGAGGTTATTTTGGCAGCCAAGGCATTTTTAGAGAGTCTGGGACTGAAATCTTCTCAGCTCCGTCTAAAAATTAATAGTATTGGTTGTTCAATATGCCGCCCTGGCTATATAAAAGCCTTGAAGAAATATTACAGCAAACACTTAAAAGAGATTTGTACTCTTTGCCAAGAACGTTTGAAGACTAATCCCCTCCGTCTTCTGGATTGTAAAAATGAAAAATGCCAACCTTTTAAAGAAGAAGCGCCTTTCTCTTTGGATTATCTTTGTCCTGATTGCCGGGAGCATTTTAAAAAAGTATTGGAGGTTTTAGATAGTCTTGATGTTCCCTATGCTTTGGATAAAACCCTGGTACGGGGATTAGATTATTATACAAAAACGGTTTTTGAATTTTTTGCTGTGGAAGAATACAAAAACGAAGAAGGTATAATCCAGGAGAAAAAAACACTAGCAGTAGCAGGGGGGGGAAGATATGATGATTTAATTAAAATCTTTGGAGGATCTGAAAAACCAGCAGTAGGAGTAGCTTTTGGGGTAGAAAGGTTAATCAGTGTGTTAAAACAGAAAGAAAAGAAAATTATTTCTCCTCAGCCTTTAGTTTTTCTCGTTCAGATTGGCGATACCGCTCAGAGAAAAGCATTATCAATATTAGAAGAATTTCGTCACGAAAATATTGCTCTGGCGGAAAATCTGGGAAAGTCTAGTTTACGAGCTCAATTGCAAAATGCTGATAAATTAAATGTTCATTATGCGCTTATTCTTGGACAAAAAGAGGTTATAGATGGTATGATTATCTTACGCGATATGAGATCAGGTGTCCAAGAACTTATTCCTTTAACCAGTGTTATTTCAGTAATAAAGAAGTATCTGCGTCAAGACGCTACTTCTTCCCATTCTAAAAAATAATTCAAATAAAAAGTAAACGTTTCTGAATCTATGGCGATAACAATAGTAAGAAGAAAAGGTGAAAATCAAAGCTCTTTTTTAAATCGGGCATCAAGGGTAATTCGACGCAGTGGTGTTCTTTTAGAAGCCCGACGTAGAAAATTCTTCCATAAAAAACCTAACAAGACAATGCAAAAGTCATCAGCTCTTCACAAGAAGAAAGTATTGGAAGAAATTACGATGAAGAAGAAGAAGGGATTAATGTAGTTTTATGCCTGATGAAGAGATTGTAATTCATAATAAATCAGGTCACAGAATTCCCTCCAGGAAGTTCTTTATTCAGAACATTAAGAAAACTCTAAAAGTGTTAGGAGAGAGAAAGAAAATAATGTTAGCTCTTGTATTTATCTCTCCTCAAGAAAGCAAGAAGCTTAATAAATATTGGCGGAAGAAAGATAAAGTAGCTTTAATTCTTTCTTTCCCCTTGAAAGATATTGTTTCTTCTACCTCTGAATCGCTGGGAGATATTTTCTTCTGCCCCCAGGAAATAGAAAAGCAATCCGCTTCCTATGGTCTTTCCCGAAATGTTTTTTACCGGAAGTTGACCATACATAGCTTACTTCATCTTTATGGCTATACTCATAAAAGAAAAAATGATACCAAGCAAATGGAACTTTTAGAAGCTAAAATTCTCCAACAATAATATATTTTTTATCTTTTATATGCGTTCTCCTACTTTAGCATTAGATATAGGAACATCCAGCATCAAAGCCCTAGCAGCTGAATTTGGTTCAAAAGACTGGAGAGTTCTCCAACCAGGACAGTGTCAGTCTCGAGGTGTTAAGCATGGAATAATCGTT
>CAZYGB010000017.1:0-9777 GCA_964647525.1 uncultured Candidatus Saccharibacteria bacterium
CGAAAAAGCCCCATCGTATTTTTATTAATCTTGGTTTTTCTTATCGGTTTACCTGTTGACGGCTTAGCTTATAACGCTCAAACAACTCATCCTTCTTTAACTAAAATCACCGTAGAGATCTATAATAAAGCCTTTTCTCAGAACCCGATCACTACAAAAGAACGACAGTGGTTGATGCAGGGAGCGATTGACGAAGATGCTGGCTTACGGAAGATTAATCATTTTTATGACCCTGTTCTTAATGAAACATGGAAATTGGGAGGGGCAGAAAAACTTGTTCCTGCCTTAACAGCTAAAGAATGGAGTCAGAATCCGCTTATTCAGTCCTTTTATGATTCGGTTTATGCTTCCCTTTTTGCTTCCGTTGTTAAAAGTGTTGTCTTGAAACAATGGAGTCCTTATAATCCTATTTACTGGTCGGCACTACGCTCTTTTGTTAGTAGTCCTGCTGGTTCCGCAGCAAATCATACCTGGCAGAGAGCTATTTATGAATACGTGAAAGGAAATAAAGAATCAGCCTTTGAATCACTAGGTCATGTCTTGCATTTGATTCAAGATATGAGTATGCCTAGTCATACAAGAGAAAATATTGCTATTCCTTTTCTTAAAAGTACAGTTGACCCTTATGAAGTCTATACCAATAGAGATGATGCTGATTTCTATTCTTTCTTAGCACTTCAATTAGTAGGGCAAATACCATTTCGAAGAGCTACCCTTAATGATTATTTTGATAATTTAGCTCTTTATTCTAATAATTATTTTTTTAGCGCAGATACTATTGTTAACTCCAGATACTCACATCCTGAGGTTATATTTCCTGATGTTCCTGAAATAGATAATGGAATAACCAAGTTTTATCTTTTAGGGAATGATGAGAAAAAGCAAATTTTTCACTTGGCTCGTAAGAAATTAGGTTGGCGAGTCCAGAGTGGATTTAATAATTATACCATTGAAGACGAAAAGGTACTTCAAGATTACTGGACAAGACTAGCCCCTCAAGCAGTTCTTAATGGGGCGGGAGTAATAAATTTATTTTTTCAGGAAGTAGAGAAAGCAAAAAGTGATCCGGCTTTTATGGCTTCTAACGAAAGGAGCAAAATAGATATATTATTAGGAAATATATCCACCATTTTTAGAAAGATCTTCACAAAGAACCCCAACTATATTCTTGTAGAAAATTTTTATCCTGACAGTTCATCATTAACTAGTGTTGAAAGTTCATCATCTCTCGCGCCACCAGAAAGAGAAGAAGAAATAGAACAGTCTGTTCCTACTCTTCTACCCACTAGTCCACCTCAAACAATTACAATTCCTAAAGTCACCACAACAACAATTACTAAAAGAACAACAACTACTACCAAGAGGACCACAACTACTTTAAAACCTGTTTCTTTATGCTCCTTTATCACAAATTATCATCCCTTAAGGAATGAGGTGATTATTAATGAAGTAGCATGGATGGGAAGCTATAATAGTGCCTCAGACGAGTGGATAGAGTTAAAAAATATTTCTTCAAAGGAAATAGATGTTTCAAATTGGCAGCTATTGAATAAAAAAGAAAATATTAAAATTATTCTTCCGGCAGCCACTAAAATTCAGGCTGGTCAATTTCTTCTTTTGGAAAGAACAGATGATAATTCCGTACCGGGCATAAAAGCAGATTTTATTTATTCCGGTTCTTTAACTAACTCTATAGAAGGGTTACGGTTGTTTGACAATAATTGTCAATTACAGGATGAAGTTTTAGCTGACTCTTGGCCAGCAGGGGATAATAACTCCAAGAGAACAATGGAGAGAGAAGATAATTTTGCTTGGCATACTTATCAAGGAAGTAGTATTAACGGTATTTATGGTACCCCGAAGAGAGAGAATAGCCAACCAGTAATAAACGATACCAGTAGTGAAGATTCTTATTCTAGTTCCTCTTCATCTGATTCATCTCAAACGACCACTACCACTACGACATTCCCTACAACTACAACCACAACCACTATTAGTACCACCAGTACCACAATTCCTATTTATTCTTCCCTTCTTATTACCGAGATTAAGGTAGCAGGGAAAGACGATCAAGATAATACTTTAGCTCATGATGAATTTGTAGAAATTTACAATCCTAACGAGGAAGATATTGATTTAACAAATTGGTATCTTCAAAAGAAAACAACTCAGGGTTCTTCTTTTAGTAGTCTTCTTCCTAAGGATTCTCTTCAGGGGAAAGTAATTCCTGCTCAAGGATTCTTTCTTGCTGGTCACCAGGACTCCTTAGATATTTCTTTATTGGATATAGTTTGGCCCAACGATAATTCTGTTACTGATGACAACACCATTGTTTTAAAGAATCCCTCTGGAGAAGTAATAGATAAAGTAGGATGGGGAACGGCTAGTGATTGCGAAGGAAATTGTGCTTCTTCGCCTGCTCCAGGACAAAGTATTCAGAGAAAAATACAAGAAGGTAATTTTCTGGATACTGATGACAATGGAGCAGATTTTCTTCTCCAGGATTGCCCTAGCCCAAAGGGGATAGAAAGTAATTGTTCTGCTTTACAAACAGAGCAATCATTAAATGCTGATTGTTTCCATGATTTTTCTTGGCATCCCTTTACGGCTGATGTCTCCAGAATTGTTCTTGAATTCGATATAGATAATTATCCTTTTATTCCAGCAACAAAAGACACTAATAACATCTTTACAGCAACAGTATTTTACTTCAATCAAGACGTTCCGGGAAGTGAAGATTTAGATTCTTCAGCTGTTTATCTATCTGACACCAGGAATGTATGGACTGTTAATGGTGATAATAATGGCCTACTTGTATCGTATCCTAGTTATTATAGCGGTTTGCCTAAATTAGGAAGCATTATCTTTGCCTCAGCGGAAAGTTATGCTGCTGGAGCAGCTATCCCACGCAAATATTCTTACAACATAGCGTCTTTACCGGATGATAATCATTTTATTATAGACGTCAGGGGAGTGAGTAGGGGTGGTATTGATAGTTTTTCTGAGAATGACTATGTCACCATTGGTCTTTATGGCTACGATAGCCATATAACATCCTATCTTCGTTTAGTTGGTTTTGATAATACGAAATATTATTTTCAACCAAATAAATTTTATCATCCTCCTTTTCAAGTAGAGAATTTTTCTGTTAGTTTAGCAAAAGATAGTCTAGTAGATTCGATTGTTAGTTCCTCTAGTACGAATCCTCTTGTTTATTTCTCTTGGCTTCCTTCTTCAGATGAAGACATTGATGATCTTGTATCTTATGAAATTCATTATGTTTTTAAACGAACTGATGACGATTTGGAAAATAATGATTTAACGAGGAATAGTTGGCAATGGTCTTTCTCCCAATCAGTTCCTGGTAGTCCAGTTTGGAATGAAGCCAATAATGAATTTAATTTGAATACTTCTCTAGTAAACTTACCTAATCTTTCCTGGCCTGTTTCTGCAATAACAACAATGTATTGGGCTATTCGAGCGAAGGATCCATTGAACTTACTTTCTCCGCTTTCTTCAATATCTCAATTGATCCTATCCCCTCCAGTTTCTTCTTCAGAGTAGCAACTTGACATATATCATACATGATATATACTAATGGAGAAGAATACAAAATTTATTACTATCGGAATAGTAATACTAGATATGTACCAGTTTTAGAATTTATTCAGCAATTACCCAAGAAAGTCAAGACAAAAATTGCAGTATATATTAGTTTTCTAAGGAATCAGAAAGGTTATATTAGTGAGCCTTATAGTCGTTATATTTGTTCTGGAATTCGCGAGTTGCGTGTAAAATTTAATAGAAACAATTATCGTATTTTTTATACCATAGTAGAAGGAAAGAAAATTATTCTCCTGTATGCATTTTTAAAGAAAACGGAGAAAACTCCCAAAAGAGAAATTAAGCACGTTCTAAATAATTTTAAGGATTATCAATTATATAAAAATCTTGTTGAATATGAAGAATAAGCATAGAAAAATTATCTACCCATCTTTTGAGCGTTATTTAGCCCAACAGCTCAAAGATTCTAAATTTAGGAAATATTACGAAGAAGAAGGAAGGAAATTAGAGATTGCTTACCAGATTTTACAATTACGGAAGAAAAAGAGAATGTCCCAAGCGGTCTTAGCTCGAAAAATTGGGACGAAACAAAGCAATATTGCCCGGATGGAAAGCGGACAGCAGAATTTTACTATTGATATATTGCAAAAAATTGCTAGAGCATTTAATCAGGAATTAAAGATATCTTTTGGAAAATAGATTAACTAAATTTGATGTATAAATTGTAAAACACAAAGCATCTCGGGAGAGATGCTTTTTATATAGAGAATTGAATTCTCGTTAGGTGATTATTACATTTCTTTGAAGCAAATTGGCAGTTTTTGGTTTTTATGATAAGATATAAATTGTTAGAATGAAAATATGGATATTTTAGATGATTTACAGTATCGGAGCTTGATATATCAGGTCAGTAACAAAGCTGAATTAAAAAAGCTTCTTAAGAAGAGGATTGTGCTTTATTGTGGGTTTGATCCTACTGCAGGCAGTTTGCATATTGGGAACCTTCTTTTGCTTTTAACATTAAAGCGCTTTCAAAAACAAGGATACCAACCCATTGTGCTTCTTGGTGGCGCTACCGGGTTAATTGGAGATCCTAGTGAAAAAACAGAAGAAAGGAAATTAAATTCACCTGAAACTGTTAAACGATGGGGGAAAGAAATAGAGAAACAATTGAAAAATCTGTTTGATTTTAAAAAAAAGAAGAATTCTGCCCTTTTATTAAATAATTACAACTGGATTGGTAAAGAAAACCTAATTTCTTTCTTAAGGGATACAGGTAAGTATTTTACAGTTCCCTATATGTTGGCAAAGGAATCTATTAAAAAAAGATTAGAAATAGGAATATCCTTAACTGAATTTAGCTATATGGCTTTACAAGCAGCTGATTTTTGGCATTTGTTTAAGAAATATGACTGCCAGTTGCAGATAGGAGGGAGTGATCAATGGGGAAATATTACTGCGGGTATAGATTTAATTAGAAAAAAAGAAGGAAAAGAAGTTTTTGGTCTTACTGCGCCATTGATAACAAGAGCTGACGGAAAGAAATTCGGGAAGACAGAACAAGGAACCATCTGGCTTGATTCTAGAAAGACTAGTCCTTATCAATTTTATCAATTTTGGGTTAATGTATCTGACAAGGATGTTATTAATTATTTGAAATACTTTACCTTTCTTTCTTCTCAGCAAATAGATGCATTGGAGAAAAAGGTAAAAATATCTCCTAAGAAGAGAGAAGCTCAAAAAGTGCTTGCCCATGAAGTGACAGTTTTAATTCATGGAAAAGAAAAAACTAAACAGGCGGAAAAGATATCCCAGTGTTTGTTCTATGGCAGACCTCAAGATCTGAATAAACAAGAATTAATGATGGCTTTTCGGGATCTACCTTCTGTTACTATAGCTAAGAAGAAAAGTATTGATTTGATTGATTTATTAATTAATGCAGGAGCTGCTTCATCTAAAAGACAAGCCCGGGAGGATTTGAAAAACGGTACCATATCTCTCAATGGAAAAATGTATCAGGGAGGGACAAAACTGGTAAAAAAAACAGATTGCTTGTATAATGAATATCTTCTTGTTAAGAGAGGAAAGAGAAACTATTATCTTGTTTCTTGGAAATAAATAAATAAAAATTTATGGATACAGCAGAAAAAACAAACTGGTCTTTTGTTATAATTACCTTTATGGTAATTGTTTTTCTGATAGGTTATGGCAAGAACTTAGGGAATCAAGTATATAATCAAACTGATGATAATAATGCAGAATGTGTCGGATATGTTTTAAAAAACAAGAATATAATTCCTTTACCTGTTTTGGGCGATGAGAATGCTCCTCTTTTGATAGAAGTTTATTCTGATTACCAATGTCCTTTTGCCTCGCGTTATTATATAGAAGATATACGACTTGTCATTAAGGATTATATTAATACAGGTAAGGCCAGGTTGGTTTATCGAGAATTAGCTTTTGAAGGGGAAAGATCAGAATGGGCAGCAGAAGCAGCACGTTGTGCTAATGATCAGGGTAAGTTCTGGGAATTCCATGATAAGATTTTCCAGGATCGTTATAGCGCTGAGAATACTGATATTTATGAAAAAGATAATTTGAAAAAGATTGCTCAAAGTCTAGGACTGGATGTATGTGAGTTTAATCAATGTCTTGATTCTGATAAATACGTATCATTAATAAAAGAAGAAACACAAAATAATCTTGATCAGAGAATTAATGGTACTCCTACTACTTTTCTTAATGGAGTAAGAATGGTTAATGAAGAGGGGGAATCTTGGGGAGCCCTTCCTTATGAAGATTTGACTCGAATATTGAATAAGTATTAAAACAATGAAAGTAAAAGTATATTCTACCCCTTCTTGCCCTTGGTGTCACACTGTGAAAGGTTTTTTAAGGAAAAACAATGTTTCTTTTGAAGATATTGATGTGAGTTCTGATGAGAAAGCAGCAAAAGAGATGATAGAAAAGAGTGGCCAGATGGGGGTACCGGTAACGGAAATCGACGATAAAATGGTTGTTGGATTTAATAAACCAGTTTTAGAAGAACTTTTGGGTTTAGGAAAAGATGCCTAAACAAAAAAATAGAAAAGCAATTATTGTTCTCTTGGATAATATAAGAAGCACCTATAATGTAGGGGCTATTTTTAGGACTGCCGATGCAGCAGGAGTAGGCAAGATATATTTATGTGGTATCACTCCTTGTCCTCCTTGTCCTAAAATTTCCAAGGTAGCCTTAGGAGCGGAAAATTATGTAGAATGGGAGCACATTTCTTCTACTTGGCGCTTGCTAGAAAAACTTTACCAGACAGGGTATTTTATTATTGCCTTGGAACAAAGTTCAAAATCAAAGAACATTTTTAAAATCAGAGGATTTAAAAGAGATAAAATAGCCTTAATTCTAGGGCCGGAAGTAAAGGGTCTATCTTCAATAATCTTAAAGAGAACTGCCTTGCAATTAGAAATACCAATGGAAGGGAAGAAAGAATCCTTAAATGTTGCCGTGGCTTTTGGAATAGCTATTTATCAAATTAAAAGTGTTTTGTTTAATAAGGGTAATGCGATATAATAAAGGGGAGAAATGAATAAAAAAATACTGACCCCTATTATAATGGGGATAATGCTATTGGGAATGCTTTTCTGGGCGGTTCCTCCTTCTATATTTGCCCCTAATCCGGCAAGGAATCCAGAGACAACTGCATCCACTATTTCTACTCCCAGCACATCAGAAGAACTTCCTTCTACTGATGCATATAAAAAAATAACTCATCCTACTATGGAAAATACAATTTTAATGGTTATTGCCTTTAAGGATTTTCGTGATGAAGAATACTTACAGCCTAAAAAAGTATTTGAACAGGCTGGTTTTTCTGTTGCTACCACTAGTACTAAAACAGGAAGAGCAGAGGGATCTTATGGAACAACTGTAATTGTTGATACTGATATAAATCAGATTAACCCAGATGATTATGAAGCTGTTGTATTTTGTGGAGGAGGGGGAATGGGACAAGAATTAGATAATCCTGTTTTTCAAAAATTAGCTCAGGATTTCAGTAAAGCTGACAAACCGGTAACAGCAATATGTATTGCTCCGGCTCTCTTGGCCAAAGCAGGGTTACTTCAGGATAAAGAAGCAACAGTTTGGGCTAGTCCTCTCGATCGTAGTGCCGTGAAAATTTTAGAAGCCAATGGTGCTATCTATAAAGAAGAATCAGTAGTGAGAGATGGAAGTACTATTACTGCTAATGGTCCCGCAGCAGCGGAAGAATTTGGAGAAGCAATAGTTCAGTTATTAAACAATTAAATTGTTTTTATTATAATAAATAATTAAATTCATGCGTATTGCCATTAATGGGTTCGGAAGAATAGGGCGGTCTTTTTTCCGCCAGGCCTGGGAAGATTCTTCATTAGATATTGTTGCTATTAATGATTTAGGTAATGTTCATAATTTAGCTCATTTGCTGAGTTTTGATACTGTCTACCGGGCTTATGGCAAAATGATAGGCGTTCAACCTGCTTCTCCAGGAGTAAAATTACCACCTGCGGAAGTTGATGGAACTAACGCCAAAGGGAAACTTACTGTTGACGACAAAAAGATTCTATTTTTTCAGGAAGCAGATCCTAAAAATCTACCTTGGAAAAAATTAAAGATAGATGTAGTAATAGAAGCAACGGGACATTTTGCTGATTACACGAAGGCAAAAGCTCATTTAGAAGCAGGAGCAAAAAAGGTTATTATTACTGCTCCTGCGAAAGGGGAAGAAGGAAAAGATGGAAGAACGGTATTGCTAGGAATTAACGACAAAGAGCGGGATAATTTTTCAATTATTTCCAATGGTTCTTGTACCACTAATGCAGTGGCACCAGTAATAGAAGTATTAAAAGAGAAAATAGGAATAAAGAAAGCAATTCTTAATACTGTTCATGCTTATACTTCTACCCAATCTTTAGTTGATGGCCCCTGTGAAAAAGATTGGCGGAGAGGAAGAGCAGCTAGTGATAATATTGTTCCCTCTACTACAGGAGCTGCTAAGTGTGTGGGAAAAGTTATTCCCGATCTGGAGGATAAGTTTGATGGCATTGCCTTAAGAGTGCCAGTGATTTGTGGATCCATTGCCGATATTACTTTTGTAGCATCTAAGAAAACAACTAAAGAGAAAATTAATAAAATTTTTATTGATGCCTCAAAAGAAGAAAGATGGAAAGACATTTTAGATGTAACTAATGTACCGGTTGTCTCATCGGATTTTATAAAGGTGGCTACTCCGGCAGTAGTAGATTTAGATTTTACTCAGGTGGTAGACGGTGATTTAGTAAAGGTTTTAATCTGGTATGATAATGAATGGGGTTATTCTTGGACTTTAGTAGAACAATTAAAAAGATTGAAACTATAATATGCTTTATTTAGGTGCTGATCATCGGGGCTACAAGTTGAAAGAGGAATTGAAAATATTTCTCCAGAGAGAAAATATTGCTTTTGAGGATTTAGGTAATAAAAAATATGATAAAGATGATGATTATCCCGATTGGGCTCAGAAAGTGGCAGAGAAAGTTTCCTCTTCTCCTGAAGAAGACAGGGGAATTCTCATTTGCGGAACAGGTATAGGGATGGTAATAACAGCTAATAAATTTTCTCATGTTAGAGCGGGAATTTGTTCTTCTTCTGAGATAGCTCAAAGAGCCAAAGAAGAAGACGATATTAATATCTTATGTTTAGGGGCTGACAGCATTAACACTGCTACTGCTCAACAGATAGTAGAAAGGTGGTGGCAGACAAGCTTTTTACAAGAAGAACGTTACCAAAGGAGGATTAATAAAATTAAAGAAATAGAGAAGAATCAGTAATCAATATTTCTGATTCATCAATCTTCAATTTATGTCTAAAATCATTCCAGTTATTAACACCAAGACCGTTACTAAGTTAAAAGAGGAATGTAGGTTACTCAAAGATTTCAAGGGGATCTTTCAAATAGATATTGCTGATGGAAGATTTACTTCTTGGAAAACATGGAATGCCCCCCAAGAATTAAAAAAAATTAAGAAAATAGAAAATAGATTTGAATTACATTTGATGATTGAAAACCCAGAACAGTTTTTACCTTATTGGTTGGAAACTCGACCTCAGAGAATAATTATTCATGAGGAGATGATAAATGATTGGCAGCAGATTCAATCTTTCTTTGCAGGAAAAAAGGTTGAACTAGCTCTTGCTCT
>CAZYGB010000018.1:0-9611 GCA_964647525.1 uncultured Candidatus Saccharibacteria bacterium
GCCATTGTTTTTGGCCGATCATTAATAACTTCTCGAAGACGATTTCCTTGTCCCCCAGTTAAAATCACTATATCAATATCTTTCAATATATTAATAGAAATTATTTTTGTTATCATTAAAAATTACTTGTGTCCCCGATTGTTCAAACCTGAAGGGTACATATAAAAGATTCTTTAATTTTTCTTTAATTTTAGGTTGATTTTCAGGTTTTGCAAAAAAAAGCATGAAACCACCACCACCAGCTCCACATAATTTTCCACCTAGGGCACCTGCCTTAATACCGGTTTCATATATATCATCTATCTTATTATTAGATATCATATTCGTTAAGCTACGTTTAATTTTCCATGACTGATCTAAAAGTCTACCAAAATTATCAAGTTCTTTTCTTGTTCCACTAAGAACATCAATTCCTTTCTCAACCATCTCTTGCATAATTTCTAACTCTTTCTTACTTTTGGGAATCTGTTTTATTTGCTCTTTAGCAACATCTGAAGAATTTCGTGAAAGTCCTGTAAAAAATAACATTAGATGATCTTGTAGAAAATCCAGTTTTTCTTGAGTGATAGTTATCGGTTGAGTATGTATTTCCCCATTTTTAGCAAAGTTAATCTTATTAAATCCTCCAACTGCCGTAGCAATTTGATCTTGGGATCCAACATTTTCTTTAATTAAATTCTGTTCTACATGAATCGCATCTAATGCTATCTGCATCTTGGTCTTTTTCTCCCCTAATAATGAGTATAAAGAATTTAAAAATCCTACAGTAAAAGCAGAGCTTGAACCAATTCCAGAGCGAGCTGGTAAATCACTTGTGTGGACCATTTCAATCCCTTGATTTATTTTCAAGAACCTTAAACATTCACGAACAGATGGATGTTTGATTTCAAATATGCTCTGCGTTTCCTCACGTAATGTATATCTGATTCTATGTTTATAATCAAAAAATGGTGGAAGATATCGGGAAGAAATATAACAATATTTATTAATGGTGGTACTTATGACTTCTCCTCCATTTTCTCTATACCAATCAGGATAATCTGTTCCTCCCCCAAAAAATGAAATTCGAAATGGTGTTCTAGTTATAACCATTATAATAAGTTTTTTTATACCAATCGACTGTTTTTTTAATCCCTTCTGTAAGCGAAGTTTTTGCTTCAAATCCTAAAAGTCTTTTAGCTTTAGAGGTATCGATGAGTCGTTTTGGTATCATTGTAGGTTTTTGGTTATTAAAAATAATCTTTGCATCTTCATAATTATCAGCGACAAGAATAGCATCTAAAACATCTCTGATAGTGCATGGCTTACTTGTGGCCAGATTGATAGGATTAAAGTTATTAATCTTTTCCATTGCTAAGAGCATACCCTCAACGAGATCCTCTACAAAAATAAAATCTTTAACATCAGAACCATCACCCCAAACTTCAATTGGATTATGCCTTTCAACTACCTTCCGAATTAAAGCCGGTATCACATGAGAAGTTTCCCAAGCAAAATCATCATAGGGTCCATAGCTATTTGCAGGCCTTACGATAACTACTTTCATAGGATTTTTAACTCTCGTATACATCTCACAAAGTACTTCTGAAAACTGTTTCATCCAAGCTACAAAATAATACTTTGGAAATAAATTTCCATACTCCATATCGCTTTCCTTAACCGGTTTATCTGAGACTGGATAAACAGTATTACTACTTGGAAATAAGAATTTTTTTACTCCCGCTTCATAAGCAGCCTCCAACATTAAACTATTCATTATAATATTAGGAGTAACATGCACAAGCGGAGTTTTTTCTATTACAGCAGCCCCAGAGGTATTTGCTGCAAGCATAAAAACATAATCAATATTCTCAACTGCCCGTTGACAATCTTTCTTTTTGGTAAGATCGCATCTTAGATATTCAATTTTATCATCACTAATCTGTAATTTATTCCTGCGGCTAATCACTCGCACCCTTGTTTCAAGACAAAGTAATTTTTTTACTAAGTTCGTTCCAATAAAACCACTTCCACCTGCTATTAATACTTTTTTATTTTCAAAAAAATTCATTTTATGTAAATATTATATATTTAAATAAAATGACCAAATTCGTCTCTTTGAGAAAGTATAGGGGTTTTAATTGGCCACCAGATTTTAAACGTAGAATCATTCCATTTATAAGTAAATTGATGCTTAGGGTCATAATAAGTTGATTGTTTATAATGGAAAATAGTTATTTCACTTAAAACCAAATGAGCATTACCATGCTTTGGTGGTATCAAAACCTGTAATCTGTTGGTATCAGATAAAACAAAGGATTGCCATTTACCAAAATTCTCAGAAGACTTATCGCAATTTACTACTACCAGATAGAACTTCCCATAAAAACAAGAGATTAACTTCCAGGTTTGATCATCACCATGGATACCTCTTAAAACATTCTTTGTGGATATTGAAATATCGTCCTGAACAAATTCCATATCAATACCACTTTCTTTATACAAGTTCTCATTATAGGTTTCAACATAAAAACCTCGAAAATCTTCAAAAGCATCAGGTTTAATGAGAAGGACTCCTTCTAAATTTGTTTTTGATACTTTAATCATGTTTTTATTATTTAAAATAATTTTTCCTTTTTAAATATTCATCTTGATTTTTAACATACCAATCCCAAGTTTTTTTAAGGCCCTCTGATAAAGAAGTATCGGGCTTATAGTGAATCAACTGTCTAGCTAAAGATATATCCATCACTCGTTTGGGAAACCCCGAGGGTTTAGTAGAATCAAACTTATAATTAAAATCTAAAAAACTGTGAAGAGTTTCTACTAACTCTTTTATAGAATAACCCACACCACTTCCTAAATTTACAAAACCAGAAGATGAGTTTGTCGTTCCATAATAAAGAGCTAAAATTACTCCTTCAGCAATATCTTTACTATAGGAAAAATCTCGAATTGCCTTACCATCACCCCAAACCACAACTGGATTCTCTTTATGATATATTCGGTACATTAAAGAAGGAATAACCATAGCATTATTGGGATCAAAATTATCCCCTGGTCCATAAACATTACACGGCCTAACAATAGAAAAATTGTTTATCCCGTATTGAATCTTATAGGCTTGAATTTGTAATTCTGCCATTCTTTTTGCCCACCCAGGAAATGTATCCATAGGAGATCCTTCTAAATTTTCTGACTCTCTAAAAATCTCAGCTGAGGAATAAGCCCCAATAGAACTTGTATAGACAGCTTTCTTGACCCCGTTTAATCGACAAGCTTCCAAAACATCAGTATTCATCATTAATAACGGCACAAAAAAACTAGCTGGCTTTGCTTTAGTGACTTCTATCGAGCCCTTTATCCCAGCTAAATGAAAAACACAATCAATATTCTTAGTTATTTCCTTGCAAAACTCAAAACTTGTTAAATCACCAAAAATATGCTCGGCCTGATCATTAACCTTTACTTTATCCAGGGAAACAATCTTAACATTTGCTTCAGTCTCGCATAAAATATCGACTACCTGTCTACCAATCATACCGGTTCCACCAGTAACTAAAACACTCTTTCCTTTGAAAAATTTTAATACTTTTTTTTCTATCATAATATTTTAAAAACTTTTACTTTCTCCTCCGTCAATTGTAATGCAAGCACCATTAATCAGATTAGCTTTTTCGGCACAAAGAAAGATAACAGCACCTGCTACTTCTTCAGGAGTTCCTAGACGACCAAGTGGAAAATTGTTTATTATTCTTTTAAATTCTTCGGGTTTTTCTTTTTTCGTCTTTTCCCAACCAGTACCTGGAATCATGATTGATCCTGGAGCTACACTATTAAAAGTAATTCCACTCCTTACTAAAACTGAGTTCATTGCTAGTGTTTTCATTAAGCTAATTTCAGCTGATTTAGCCATATTAAACCATGGCATACCACCACCTTCTCGACCATAAATAGAGCTTATAGTTACTACTCGACCCCATTTCTGTTTTCGCATAAAAGGAATTAGACGCATTGTAAAACGAATTGCTGCTAAAGCATTTTTATTATAAACGTCTATCCAAATATCTTCAGCTGTTTCCTCTACTATAGTAGACCCCCATCTTCCTCCACCACCAACATTATTTACTAAAATATGGATTGTTCCCCAAGTATTAATAATTGTTTTTACCACCTTTTCTATATCTTCAAGAATCATTACATCAGCGCTTATACCTATGCTATCAACCCCCTTTGCCTTTATTTCTTTGACTGTTTTTTTTATTTCTTCTTGTTTACGTGCGCAAATTGCTACATTACAACCTTCCTCAGCTAAAAGTAAAGCAATTGCTTTTCCGATACCATGGCTTCCACCGGTAACTAAGGCATATTTATTTTTTAAGTTTAAATTCATAATTTCTTTTTAATTCTTGGGATTAAATTTTTTCAATTGGAAACAATCCAAATCTAATTCCCTAGGAGTAGCATATAAAATTCCTCGATATGTTTTTACTTCCGAACTCCAAGCATATTTAAGATTGTCTAAAGTATCTTCATCAAGATTAATTCCAGGAACATTAGCAATCGTTTCTTCATTGTAAATCTCACAAAATTGTTTAGCGTTGGTATAAAGATAAAAATTAGGATTAACCTTCATTAAGTCTTTTCCAATAAGCGTCCATCCTAAATGTTCACCATCGTAAATACAATGCCCTAATCCTTCACAATCAAAATCATGAATACAAATTATACAATTTTTAAATCCTTCTAATGCTTTTAATTCATTCAGCACAACCCATTTTTTATCGGGGGGTAAAGTAGGATCATAAAAATGGGCATCAAGATATATAAAAATAATATCGTGTCTACCTTTGTCATTATAAGTCTTGACAAACCATTTCAAAAATTCAGGACTTGACTGTTTATAAACATAAATATTATTGTAGGATTTGAGTTTCCTTTTCGCTATCTCAAAATATTCATCCTTAGACTCACAAGTTAATATTTCCTCAAAATTTTGAGCATGAAACCTAGCATTTATTCCTTTAAATGTCCCGGTCTCGATAAATGTAGAAATATTAAATTGATCTCTTAATTTCAATATTTGTTCAATTGATTTTTTATCTGTCCATGACATAATACATCTTTTATTAAAATTAGAAGGGTCCTTTAAACTTCTTTTCGTGACTATAAAATTCCTCTTTCGACAAATCAGTTGGAGTCAATTTTAACATTTTTTCCACCATTCTTATAATTTTAATTGCTGAAGGATAAAATTCATTTTCCAAGTGTCGTGCTGTTGGACAAGGGGTTGGAGCAAAACCTATTCTTTGAACTGGGTATTTTAATTTGCCAAAACATTTTTCTGAAACTCGGGCTGCCACTTCAGCACTAAATCCACAATGCAACCAATCATTATCTGCTACAATACAATAGCCAGTCTTTCTCACTGATTTAAGAATGTCTTTATCGTTAAATGGAGCAATAGTTCTAGGATCAATAATTTCAATACTTACCCCTCTCCTTTCTAAAATCTCTGCTGCCTTTAGGGCTTCGACATTCATCCATGAGGTAGCGACAATTGTTAAATCTCTTCCTTTTCTTAAAACATTTGCTTCTTCTAATGGGATAACAAATGGTTTTTCAGGAACTTCTCCTTCTTGCCAATATAACCAGCGATGCTCTATAAATATTACTGGATTATCATCTCTTATTGCAGAAATAAGTAATCCTTTGGCATCTCTTGCTGTGGTCGGCAGGACAACTTTAAGACCAGGAATATGAGCAAAAACTGAATACATACCTTTGCTATGTTGAGGACCTTGCCCCCATCCCCTACCAATAATTGCTCTTATTACTAAAGGAACCTTAATCTTTCCTCCGGACATATATCGAAAGCTAGAAACCATATTAGCTAATTGATTCATTGCTAAAAGAAGAAAATCTATTCTGATATGAACATAAATAGGCTTTAACCCATTAATGGCTGCACCTAAACCAAAGCCAGTCATTGAATCTTCAGAAAGAGGGGTATCGAAACATCTCTGTAAACCAAACTTCTCCACCAAGCTAGAGGTAGTTCCAAAAATTCTTTTATGATCTGGTACTCCCAAGCCATAAATAAAAACATTTTTATCCCTTTCCATTTCTTGTATAAGAGCTTCGTTTATTGCTTGCTGATAAGTAATTTTTTTATTTCTTTTCATAAAAAATATCTTGATATATCTCGTTTATTTTGGAAAATGGTGCTGCTTTAGCTAATTCTATACTTTTTTTGATTTTATTATTAATTCTGTTTTCAATCTTTTCCACCATTGTTTCTTTCGCGCCTAATTTTAAAAGCTTCTTCCTTTGTAGCAGAATTGGGTCTTTTTTATACCATTTTTCAAATTCCTTTCTGGAACGATAACCAGCATTAAAATCTTCATTGACACCAACATGTTCTAGGTATCTATAATATCGAAAATGAAGAAAGCAAGGTCTTTTATTTTTTTTCATCAATTCGATTGCCTTTCTAGTCTGTTTATAGATAATTTCTGCATCGGTGCTTTGTTCTTCGATCACGTTACAGTTAAATTTAGAAACAATATCAGTAATAGATTTATACCCATGTCTCTTATTACCTGAGGTATGAACAGCAAGACCATTATCCTCGCATATAAACAATATTGGTATATTCCAAAGACAAGCAGCATTCAAACTTTCCCAAAAATCACCTTCATCAATAGCTCCATCTCCAAAAAAAACAGCAGTAATTTTATTATTTTTCATAATTTTGTTAGCAAAAGCTACTCCTATAGCAACAGGAATAATGCTAGCAACAATTGCTGAAGCACCCATAAACCCCATCTCTGGGGCAGATAGATGCATAGAACCAGCCTTTCCCTTTGCTACTCCAGTACTTTTACCATACATTTCAGCAAAAAATTTATCTGTTTCACCAGTCTTAGCTAAATATAAAGCATGGCTTCTATAAGTACCGAGAACCTGATCTCTATCTCTTAATGCCTGACAAACACCAGTAACTATTGCTTCTTCCCCCATTGACATATGCATTGGGGTTTTCATTTCGTCTTCAAAATAATATTCCTGAATCTCTTTTTCAGCTTTTCTAATTAAATATAATTTCTTATAAAGATCTATGTTCAACTCCAATTTAGTCATATTCTATAATCATTAGTTAATTTCTTTTTTCAAATAATCTCGCCAATAATTTAGGGTGTCTTCTAAAGTTTTCTCAAATTTAATTTCTGGTTTCCAGCCTGTCGCTTTTATAAACTTATCCATACAAGGAATTTGTAATGTGACATCGGAAGGTCTTAAACGTGACTTTTCAACCTCAATTTTTATATCTTTCACTTTAGAAAACTTTAACAGCTTATTTAACATTTTTTCAATAGTCATTATTTCAACTCCTCCTATGTTATATACCTCGCCGGGAGGACATTTATTTACTAACAACCAATAAGCCTTAACAGCATCTCTAACATCTAAAAACGTTCTAACACTATCTAGATTTCCTACCTTAATTACTGGGGGAACTATCCCAGCTTCAATTTCTGCAATCTGTTTAGCAAATGTAGAAACTACAAAGACTTCTCCTCTCCTTGGTCCCGTATGAGTAAACATTCTTGTTCTAATAGTCTTAATCTTCCAAGAAAGCCAGTATTGAAGAGCTACCATATCTTCTCCAACCTTGCTTACTGCATAGGGAGAAGCAGGTCTAAAAGGATTATTTTCTTTTATCGGAACTTCATTTTCCTTAACCTGACCATAAACTTCAGAAGAGCTACATATATGCACTATGGGATCATAATCAGAATTCAGTTTTAATTTCTTAATTGCTTCCAATAAATTACAGGTTCCTATTATATTTGTTTCAAGTGTAGAAATTGGTGCTAAAAAACTAAAATCTACATATGATTGAGCAGCTAAGTGAAATATAGCATCGGGTTTCTCTTTTTCTAAGATAGCTTCTAAAGAAGGCAGATCCAATAAATCACCGTAACATAAGCTAATTTTATTAAGAATATGTTTAATATTGTCTTTTGGAGACCTCCAACGAGTCAAACCAATAATCTGAACATCTGGCCAGTTTGCAAGAATATAATCTGCTAAGTGACTTCCCACAAAGCCAGTTATTCCTGTTATTAAAACTTTATTTATTTTGCTTTTGTCCATAATATTTTTTAAATTTTTCATTTGAGGAGAGAATAAATTCTTCAAAATTTTCTTTTGGTAACCCCCAATCGGAACCATTGAAAATGTAAGATCTTTTATTTAACAACATATTTTTAAGAATTTTCTTATATTTCCAATACAAGTAATCGCTATTAAATTCATAAATATGAGGGAAAAGATTTTGTAAAGACAGAAAAACTATAGAACGAGGTATTCTTACAAACTGTTTTGCTAAAACCTTTAGTGGATTATCGTCTCTCATTCTATCATATATTCGGCTTTTAAGAAATATTTTGAGTCTAGTGTTGGGTTTCGTAAATTTTGCCTGTCTAGAATCATGATCAATATGATAAAGCCTCATTGGCTCCTGCAATATTCTTTGCTTGGCGCCTGCCAAATAAGTCATATAGCATAAGAGTCCATCAGTATGCAAACCGAGTTCATTAAATTCAGGAAAGCCATGGAGCAAATGCCAAAATTTCCTTGATAATAATATAAAATCTCCACTCGCATTAGTATAAAGATTAGGATAATTCTTAAGGTCACGGTCTGCTGAAAGTGGTGTATTTACTCTAATGATATTTTTTTTGCAAAAATCAATTTGTTGCTCTATGGAAGAACACTTCAGAATTTTTCTATCAACATCACAACGGTTAATCCTATAAAAAGAATCTTCGTTCAATTCTTCGCTAGATAAAAACTCTATTAGCTCATTGGAGAATAATATTCCTGAAGCAGTAGATAAAACAAATTTCCCATTTGCCCGCCTAATACCAACATTTACAGCTGGAGCACAAATAATATTCATTTTCTTAAAATACTTATATCTCTTATGGACTTCATTTGGTACAGTAATAATTCTAACGGTAACTGGACCTAAATCAGTAGGCCAAGAAAGAGCATCTTTTAAGAAGGGTCTATCAGAAGGAGGGTTCCATTCCACAATAATTAGTTCTAAATCTAAGTTATAACGCTTCGCCTGATATATTAAGCAATCAAGAGCTATGTGAAACCGTCTCAGGGAATTACCTTGATATCTATCATTGCGAAAAGACAAAACAATACTAAGGTATGGTTTTTTCTTGTCTTCATGTTTTGTCTTAGATAGAATCATTAATTCATATTTAGAATTAGAACAAATATCCCTAACCATAACAAATAATTAACTAGAAACCATTAACAAGTAATCCATTGGTCATACCACAATGATAAAGTAATTAAATTCCAAAGTCTAAAAGAATTATTATGCCTATTATTCTGATGATCAGTAATTAATTGTTCAATATAGTCATAATTAAATATATTCAATTCTTTTATCTTAGAATTACGAATAATATTAACTAAACTATCACTAATAGATGATTCTTTCCTCATCCATTCCCCTACTGGAGCCCCAAATCCCTTCTTCTTCCTATTAATGATCTCATCGGGAATAATGCCTTTTACTGCTTTCTTGAGAATATGTTTAGTAG
>CAZYGB010000019.1:0-9484 GCA_964647525.1 uncultured Candidatus Saccharibacteria bacterium
AGGAGTGTGTCTTCCTCCTTCTTCCTTGGCTAAAATATATGCCTCGGCTTCAAATTCCATATGAGGAGTAATGGAGTTGGACTTAGCTAAAATTTGTCCTCTTCGGACCTCTTCTTTCTTGGTCCCCCTCAAGAGGATACCAACGTTGTCACCAGCCATACCTTTATCAAGAGTCTTATTGAACATCTCTACTCCAGTCACAATTGTTTTCTTGGTAGGTCCATATCCAATAATAGATATTTCATCATTAATGTGAACCTCACCTCTTTCTATTCTTCCCGTTACCACTGTTCCCCGTCCTTCAATAGAAAAGATATCTTCCACGGGCATAAGGAAGGGCTTTTCAATATCTCTTACCGGATCAGGGAAAAAGGTATCAATAGCCTCAATTAGATCTAAAATAGGTTTTACGGCTGGATCATCAATGCTTTTAGCCTCCAAGGCTTTAAGAGCAGAACCGCGAATAACTGGAGCCTCTTTTCCATTGAATTTATATTTTGTCAATAATTCTCTTACTTCTGTTTCTACCAAATCAATTAACTCGGGATCATCCACCATGTCGGTCTTATTCAAAAAGACTAATATGGCTGGTACCCCTACCTGACGGGCCAACAGAATGTGCTCACTTGTTTGAGGCATAGGACCATCAGCAGCAGAAACTACTAAGATTGCCCCATCCATTTGAGCGGAACCGGTAATCATGTTCTTAATATAGTCAGCATGACCGGGGCAGTCGATATGAGCATAATGCCGTTTTGCTGTTTCGTACTCAGAGTGGTGAACATTAATGGTAATCCCTCGGGACTTTTCCTCAGGGGCATTATCAATTTGTTCCACTGATTCCTCCCGAGCCTTTTCTCCTTTCATGGTTAGTATATGAAGAATTGCAGCGGTCAAAGTTGTTTTACCATGATCAACATGACCAATGGTCCCTATATTCATGTGGGGTTTACTGCGAACGTATTTTTCTTTTTCTGCCATGATATTATTTTTTTAATTTTTAATTTTTTATATGTTTTTTACTTCTGACGGGAACTTTCTTTTATGCTTTCATATTAAGGCATAACTAAGCCAATGTCAACCCCCTTCTTCTTTATTGCTTTTCTCCTATTATAGCTAGGGCAATATTATTAGGTACTTCCGCGTAATGATCAAATTCCATAGTGAAAATTCCTCTTCCCTCTGTCATGGAGCGTAATCTAGTGGAATAGCCAAACATTTCCGCTAAAGGAACTTGCGCGTCCACTACCTTCATTATTGCCCGATCAGACATTTTATCCACCCGTCCTCTTTTAGCACTAAGGTCACCAACTACATCACCTAAAAACTTTTCAGGAACCACTACTTCAATTTTCATAATCGGTTCCAGTAAAACAGGATCAGCTCTTTTAGCTCCTTCCTGGAAAGCAATGGAACCAGCAATTTTAAAGGCAAAATCCGAAGAGTCAACATCATGAGAAGAACCATCATAAAGAGTAACCTTCACATCGGAAAGAGGAAATCCAGCTACCACACCTTTCTCCATGGCCTCTTTCACCCCTTTCTCAACGGAAGGAATAAATTCTTGAGGAATATCACCTCCCTTAATGGCATTAACAAATTCAAACCCTTTCCCTCTTTCTAACGGTTCCAGGTGAAGCCAGGCGTGACCATATTGGCCTCGTCCTCCTGATTGGCGAATATATTTTCCTTCGCTGTCCACTGCTTTACGGATTGTTTCCCGGTATGCCACTTGGGGCCTTCCTGTCTGTACTTTTACATGAAACTCCCTTCTTAACCTGTCAACAATAACTTCCAAGTGTAATTCTCCCATTCCTGAAATAATAGTCTCTCCCGTATCGGAATCTGTTTTAACGGTAAAGGTGGGATCTTCTTCTGCCAATTTTCTTAAAGCCAAACTTAGTTTTTCTTGATCAATTTTTGTTTCTGGTTCTACTTTTACCGCAATAACAGGATCAGGGAATTTAATATTTTCCAGAATAATAGGATGATCAGGATCACAAAGGGTATCACCGGTTTTGGTATTTTTTAATCCCACCGTAGCAGCAATGTCTCCTGTCCTAACTTCATCCATTTCTTCCCGTCGGTTAGAAAACATTTGCAATAATCGTCCTATTCTTTCCTGACTGGATACTGTGGTATTTAAAAGATAATTACCTTTCTTGAATGTTCCCGAGTAAACCCGGAAATAATTCAATGTTCCTACATAAGGATCAGTCGCTACTTTAAACACTAAAGCAGAGAAAGGCTCTTTATCATCAGCATGACGTAATTCAGTCTCTTCTGTTTTGGGGTTTATTCCTTCTACGGGAGGAAGGTCTAAGGGTGAAGGCAAATATTCAACAATAGCGTCAAGTACTGGCTGTACCGCTTTGTTTTTAACAGCAGAGCCACAAAGAACAGGAACAATGGTTCCATTAATGGCCGACTTCCTTAAGATCTTTCTTATTTCTTCTTCTTCTGGTTCCTTATCCTCTTCCAGATAATGAGTCAGTAATGTTTCGTCTTGTTCCACTATTTTTTCTATCAATTCCTTTCTTCTTTTTTTAGCCTCTTTTAATAATTCCTGAGGGATGTCCTTTTCCTCTACCTGTTCTCCGGATTGTCCTTCAAAGTATACAGCCTTCATTCGAATCAGATCTATAATTCCTTCAAACTTGTCTTCTGCTCCAATAGGAAGATTAATTGGTTGGGCATAGGGGGTGAGCCTTTCCTGAATTGATTTCAAGCTTTTTTCAAAATCCGCTCCCATGCGATCCATTTTATTAATGAAACAGAGACGGGGAATTTTAAATTTATCCGCCTGGTGCCATACCGTTTCTGACTGCGGCTCTACTCCCGCTACCCCATCAAAAATGACCACTGCCCCATCCAGTACCCGGAGTGATCTTTGTACTTCTGCAGTAAAATCTATATGTCCCGGAGTATCAATAATATTAATGCAATGAGAAAATTCCGGATCATTGTTCCTATAGGTAGGAATCCAGAAACAGGTAGTAGAAGCCGCAGTAATAGTAATTCCCCTTTCTTTCTCCTGTTCCATCCAGTCCATTATTGTATCTCCCTCGTCGATATTACCAATTTTATGAGCCCGCCCGGTGTAAAACAAAACCCGCTCGGTGGTAGTTGTTTTTCCGGCATCAATATGGGCAATAAAACCAATATCTCTAATTTTTTCTTTAGGATAAATTTTTATCATGATTAAATTCTATCGGCGGGCAAAATGAGCAAAGGCCTTGTTGGCGTCCGCCATGCGATGAGTATCAATTTTTTTCCTGATGGCAGCTCCTTCATTATGAGAAGCGGCTGTTAATTCTTCCGCTAAGGCTTTAGAAAAAGAAACTCCTTTTTTTGCTCGGGTGGCATTGATAAGCCAACGACAAGCCAAAGTTGTTTGCCTGTAAAGAGGAACAGATTGGGGAATCTGATAATTAGCTCCTCCCACCCGGCGACTTTTTACTTCTACGTCTGGAGAAATATTTTCCAGGGCCCGATTAAATACACTTATGGGATCTTCCTTGGACTCTTTTTTGATTAAATCCATTGCCCGATAAAAAGTTCTAGCGGCAGTTGACTTTTTCCCGTCTTTCATAATGTAATTAATAAACCTAGTTACCAAGGGACTTTGGTAAATGAGATCAGGTACATACTTTTTTTCTACTCGATGTTTTCTTCTCATGATTATTTCTTAGGCTTCTTAGCCCCATATTTACTTCTTTGTTGTTTTCTATCCTCTACCCCAGCGGCATCATACTTTCCCCTCACAATATGATAACGTACTCCGGGAAGATCTTTTACTCTTCCTCCTCGTACTAACACAATTGAGTGTTCCTGCAAATTATGTCCCTCTCCTGGAATATAAGCCGTGACCTCCATTCCGTTGCTCAATTTTACCCTGGCTACTTTTCTTAAAGCTGAGTTTGGTTTCTTAGGGGTAGTGGTAAAAACTTTCAAGCATACTCCTTTTTTAAAAGGAGAGGTATATTTCCGGGGTCTATTTTTAATTGCATTAAAAGAAAAAGAAAGACCTACTGCCTTACTTTTTTTAATAATTGGCTTTCTGTTTTTCTTAACTAGTTGATGTAGTGTTGGCATAATAACTGAAACTCAGTGTATCAAATAAGCCTTAAAAGGTCAATATCTACCTATGATAATGGTATTCCGGTAAGAATTCTAAAAGCCATCCCGACTACAGGCCAGATAAGACGAAAGCCAAAGAAAAGAACAAACATAATCAAAATCATGCTATATTGCCTAAGAAAGGACTTTAATTGGTCAGAAGGAAAAAGATAGAAAAGGATCTTAGAACCATCTAGGGGAGGAACAGGAAACAAATTAAAAACAGCTAAGATTAAATTAATGAACACAATAACACTAAACAAAGGAACAAGAGAGACAAAGGCAGTTCCCGTCAACATACGAATTAACAAACCAAAAATTACAGCCAGAGAAATATTAGACAGTGGTCCGGCTACTGCAACTAAAGCTGTATCCCGATGGGGATGTCTTAAGTTCAAAGGATTAAAAGGAACTGGCTTGGCCCAACCAAACAGAAAAGGAGAATGTATAAAATACAATAATAAAGGCAAGATAACAGAACCGAAAGGATCTAAATGAGCCAAAGGGTTTAAAGTTAAACGCCCCATTCTTTCTGCTGTATCATCACCCAAGAATAAAGCCATTGCTCCATGAGACACTTCATGAACAATAACTGAGAACAGCAAAACAATTAACTGGAAGATAGTACCCATAATTACTCCATTAATGAATATTAAATGGTTGCAACTGACATAATGCTTGCTTAGCTAAATTCAACCTCTGTTTGCTCTGGCAGTAAAAAGTGCAGAGAGCACCACCTTTATTTACTGCATCTCCCACTACTTGTTCTAAATAGATTCCAGCTTCTCTTTCTAAGGGTGCTCCCAATAAACGAGCCAGCTGAATTAACTTTTTGTTATCAATAGAAGAAATTTTTCCACTCTTTTCCGCTTTAAGACGATAACGCACTTTACCTAGAACAATGTCCTCGCTTTGTATTTTAGAATTACCACCTTGAGCCTTAATAATTTCTTTCATCTTCTTTAATGCTCTCCCAGAAGCCAAGCTTTCCCGAGCTAACTTTTCTCCTTTTCCTTTCGGTGCTTTTCCCACCAATTCTAACAAAGCTCCCGCTAAACGAATTGATTTTCTTTCCAGGTCTAAGGGACGATTTTGATTTTGCTCCAAAACCCTTAAAACATCTCTTGCTTTCAAAGCCGGGCCTATGCCTCTGCCTACTGGACCCTGAGCTAATTGGAATATTACTTCTGTCTTAATGTGGCATTTCTTAGAAATATATAGGAATAATTTCTTTACTAATTGTTTATCTTTTTCACTTGATATTTTCGCTGTCGGTCCTACAGGCATATCAATAACTAAATGAGTGGCACCAGCTGCTATTTTTTTAGCCATAATACTAACCACCATTTTAGAAAGTGGTTCTGTTCCTAGATGGTAACAGATTTTAACAAACCTATCGTCAGCAGGAGCTAACTTTACCGCCCCTCCCCATACTATACAGGCATTGGTTTTTTTTACCGTTTGTTTGATTTTAGCTAATGATAACTCTACCGGCATTAATACTTCCATAGCATCAGCTGTTCCTGCTGCAGAAGTAACTGCCCGAGAAGAAGTTTTAGGAATAATTATACCTTCACTGGCTACAATAGAAACTATAATAGGAGTAGTACAATTTCCAGGCAGGCCCCCAATAGAATGTTTATCAGCTACTATCTTGCCAAATTTTAATTTCTCTCCTGCATCAGCAATGGCTTGAGTTAAATAAACCACTTCATCAAAGGAGAAGTTCTTTCCCCCAAAAGATGAAGCAATAAAGAAAGCTAGTCCTATATCACCAATTTTATAAGAGACAATATCAGAAACTAAAGTATAAATCTCCTTCCGAGATAACTTTCCTCCCCTTAATTTTTTCAGAATTATCTTTAAGGATCCCGCATAGCCAGAAATACTTAATTTCAATAATGCGTTAGCTTTAATCTTGTATTCTTCTGTAATTTCCCGAAATAATCCAATCTCCCCTTGTTTTACCAATGTTTTGGTAATATCAACGGCAATATTAGTGTCCCGGTGCTTCCATTGAATTGCTAACCTATCTCCGGGATTAATCCCCAAATAATGGGCATCTTTTTCATTAATAATAGCAATCCAGGGATATCCAGTACTGATATCAAGGTTTTTCACTCGGAGAAAAAACGCGTCAGAACCATTATGATTTTTGCATTTCATGTAATTTAAATAAGTTTATATTCCTGAAGAAATACTGCCAAAGAAGAACTAATATGCACTGAGGCCAGAGAATTCTCCAAGGTATCAGAACAAACTATTTTACGGGGATGAACCTTCTCTAAGGCTTTAATGCTCTGATCACCAAAAATAGCATGAGCAAAGGCAAAACTGACTGTCTGAGCGCCTAATTCTTGAACAATTTCTCCAGTCTGCAATATAGTTTCTCCGCTGGAAACAATATCATCAACAATAATAAAATCTTTCCCGGAACAGTCCTCTTTTTTAAGATCAGGGGGGAGAGCAAAACTTACTACTCCGCTATTTACATCTCTCTTTTTAATTAAAACTAATTTCTGGGCCGAGAAGCTAAGACAAAAATCATCTACAAAAGCAGCTGATTCACTATCGGGACCTACCACTACTGTATTAGAAGGAGAAAAATCAGAAAACCTTTCTGCCATTTCATGAAACAAAAATACATTATAGGCGGGAATATGAAATAGTTCCCCAATCTTCTTCCTGTGTTCGTGCATATTACAGGTAATAAAAACATCAATATTTTTTTCTATCAACTCAGCAATATAGAGAGCTGACAAAGGTTCCCCGGGACGAAAAACTTTATCCTGGCGAGTATAGGGAAGATATGGCATAATACCTATAATCCGAGCACCACTTTCCTTAATCTTTCTTGCCAAAAGCAAGTATTTGATCAAGTAGCTATTAACATTTTCCTTCTGCTGTTTTTGAAGAAGAAGAATTACCTGCTCTGCCTTAATTTCTTTTTCCAGCTTTGGTCGAGATTCCCCATCATTAAGAATCCTTTCTTCAACTGAAACAAAAGGAAAGTTTAAATTATGGGCTAATTTACCGGCTAGCTCATCGCCGACAACTATAGTAAGCATTTTATTGTATTGTAAATCTTATTCTATCTTATCATTTATTAATTTTATTGTAAAACGTCTATGAACATAGAAAGAGAAATCAATTGGCTTCTGGAAGAAAAATACCAGGGGCATCTTACCAAGAAGGCCCAAAAGGATATAGCAAAATTAAAGAAAGGCTTTCCCTTGGATTACCTTATCGGGCAAAGAGAATTTCTTGGTGCTGTTATAGATTTACACAATCATCCCTTAATCCCCCGTACAGAAACAGAATTTTGGACAGAAAAATTGATCCAGAAATTAAAAAAACATCCCCATAAGAAGATGTCTGCTCTTGATATCTTTGCTGGCTCTGGCTGTATAGGTATTGCCCTCTTAAAAAATATTCCCTGGGTTAAAGTTGACTTTGCAGAACAAAACAAAAAATTCATTCAGCAGATTGAAACCAGTCTTCGGTTAAATCATATTCCCAAACAAAGATATAATCTCATCCTAAGTAATGTTTTTCAGAAAATCAATCACCAATACGACCTCATTATTGCCAACCCTCCCTACCTTTCTCACAAGCGTAAAAACCTAATCCAAAAGGAAGTATTAAAATTTGAACCATCTTCTGCTCTTTTTGCTAAAGAAAACGGTTTTTTCTTTATTCAACAGTTTATCCAACAAGTAAAGAATTATCTATATGATCAGGGAGTATTCTATATGGAATTTGATTCCTGCCAAAAAAAAGCAATAGAGCAGTTATTAAAAAAGTCGGGATTGAACAATTATCATTTCCAGAAAGATCAATACCGCCGCTGGCGCTGGGTGGAAGTTATTTATTCAAAGAACACTCCTTGAAGAAATCTTACTATTTTGCCTGTTACTACAGCTAGTGATTTTAATTTTAGGGAGTACATAATTAAATGTCTATCCCTATTGGGCAATGATCCGATCCCAAAATATCAGAGAGAATAAAGGCTGACTTTAATCGTTTTCTCAAGGGAGGCGAGATAAAAACATAGTCAATCCGCCAACCAATATCTCTTTCCCTGGCATGATAGAAATAAGGCCACCAGCTATAAAGTTTTTCCTGGGGATGCAATTCTCTAAAGGTATCAATAAAATTCAAAGAAAGTATCTTATCAATCTGCTTCCTCTCTTCAGGAGTAAACATAATACTGTTTTTGTTAGCCTGGGGCCGGGCTAAATCGATTTCCTGATGAGCAATATTAAAATCTCCCAGAAAGATTATATTCTTCTCCTTGTTTTTCTTTAAATAATCTAAAAGATATTTATAAGACAGAATCTTGTATTCAAGATTCTGTTTGTCTCTTCCTCCCTGAGGAAGATAGAGATTAATCAAAACGAAATCAGAAAATGTTAACTTGAGGATTCTCCCCTCTTGATCAAATCTCTCCAGTCCTAATTTCGTTTCCACCTGCTGAGGTTTTTCTCTGGAATAAACAGCTACTCCGCTATACCCCTTTTTCTGGGCAGAATTAAAATAGCTATAATAGCCTTCTGGATTAATTAAATCCGGAGTTAATTGAGAAGGATGGGCTTTAATTTCCTGCAAGCAAACAATGTCGGCTTTACTTTTCTTCAACCACAAACTAAAGCCCTTCCGTGCTACTGCCCGAAGGCCATTTACGTTCCAAGAAACAATTCGCATAAAAAATAAGGTGGTATTCTATAGAATAGAGAACAAGAAATAAGCCAAAAGCAGTACTACCACACCCCAAATTCGGTACATTACATTCGACATCTGCAAAAAGCGGTCTATTAATGTATGGAACTTGTCTTTAGGGATAAGCAAGAAAGAAATACCTTTAATTCCGGCCATGACAGCTAGAAGCTGTACAAACCAGGGCTGAAGAACAATATCCGCTGAACGCCACAATAAGTAGGAAAAGATTAGACCCACTACTCCCCAAAGCCAGAAAGGAAGAGCCTTAATCAATTTCTGGTAGAATTTCTTCCCTTGAGTAGGAGAAATCAGGAAAAGAATACCAACAATGGTCCAAAGAAGCATAACAACATAAAGTACCCAATTCATATTTTTAAATTTATTATTATATTATTAATATTGCTCGACCTTTAGTATTATACCATTTTTTTTGTCAAATACATCTTCTTCAAAACCAAAAAATCCTGTTCTAAAATACCTATCATATTGGGATTATAGGTTGCTGCTGCCGGATGATAAAGAGGCATTATTTGGATAGAACCGAATAAATCTTTGCTCTGAAATATTTGACCATGAATTCTACCAATCCCTTGAACTTGATCCGCTAAGCCAAATTTTTCCAGGATATACTTGCTAGAGAAATTTC
>CAZYGB010000020.1:0-8776 GCA_964647525.1 uncultured Candidatus Saccharibacteria bacterium
CCTTGTGAAGAAGCTTAAAATAACACCTCTTTACGTGGATCATTCTATTCCCGGGGCCACGATGTATCTCATTCATACCAGTAAGGGTAATATATTATATTCAGGTGATTTTCGCTTGTCTGAGATACCAGTTAAGAGACAGAAGGAAATTGTCTCCTTTCTTAAGAAGGCAAAAATTAAAATCTTTATTTGTGAGGGAACAAGAGTGGAATCAGATAAGATTTTGAGGGAAAAAGAAGTCTATCAGAAAGCGTTGGCGGAAGTGAAAAAAACTAAGGGGTTAGTGGTAGTGGATTATTCAATTGCTGATACCACGCGTTTTCAAACTTTGCTTCAAATTGCCCGGGCCTCGGGACGCATCCTGGCTCTTCCCTATAATTATTTCAACTATATTGCATTTTTGAAAAAGGAAGGATTATTTCAAGACGACTTGAAAGAGGTATATTTGTATACCAAGAAAAAACTTCATTTAAAAGAATGGGAAAGGAATTTATTGAAGGGTTATTCTAGTTGTTCCGCAGAAGACATAAGAAAACACAAAGATAAATATATGCTGGTACTGAACTTTTATCAGATTCAGGAATTAATTGATATTCAGCCTGGGAAAGATAGTTATTATTTACGGGCCATTACGGAACCCCATAGTGAAGAGATGGAAATTTCAGAGCAAAGATTTATTAATTGGGTGGAGCATTTCCAAATGAAGGGAATGGAGGAGATAATTCTTTCCACAGGGGAAAAACAAAAGGTTTTTAGCCGTACTCATATTTCTGGCCATATCAGCGGTAAAGAATTAGCTCAGTTTATTAAGAAAATAAAACCAGAAATTATTATTCCTGTTCATACTGAACACCCGGAACTATTTAAAAATTTGCATAAAAATGTAAAAATAGTACAGAAGAACGAAATGGTGCAATTCTAAATTTAGGAAAATGATTATTGACGGTAAAAAGCTTTCTCAAGAAATTATTGAGGAATTAAAAAAGGAAAGG
The DNA here is from genome assembly GCA_964647525.1 of uncultured Candidatus Saccharibacteria bacterium. GTDB lineage: Bacteria > Patescibacteriota > Minisyncoccia > UBA6257 > UBA6257 > CAZYGB01. Next base: position 993 of record CAZYGB010000020.1, read on the forward strand.
GAGGCCATACCAAAGAAAATCCGTTTGGCTACTGTTTTAGTGGGTGATGATCCGGCTTCTTTATCTTTTATAAAACAAAAAGAAAGGGCGGGAGAGAAAATAGGTATTGAGTGCCGTCTTTACCAGTATCCCGCCGATATTAAAACCAAGGAATTAAGGCATCAAATAGGGGTAATTAACCGTATTTCTGCCAATCGGGGGGTAATAGTGCAATTGCCCCTGCCTTCTTCCATTAACACCCAAGCTGTTTTAAATGCCATTTTACCCCAGAAGGACATTGATGTCTTAGGGGAGAGGAATCTAGGTGCTTTTTATACCGGGAGGCTACCTATTCTACCGCCCGTGGTAGCTGCTATCAGTTTTATTTTAGAAAAGTATAAGGTTCCTCTTGAGGGAAAAAATGTTTTAATTATTGGAAGAGGAAGATTAGTGGGCAAGCCCAGTATATTATGGTTCGTGAATCAAAGAGCTACAGTGGTGGAAGCAAATAGTAAGACGAAAGATCTTCCGGAATTAATAAAGAAAGCAGATATTATTGTTACCAGTGCCGGAAAACCGAATTTAATAAAAGGAGATTTGGTTAAACAGGATGTGATTATTTTTGATGCAGCAGTAATGACAGAGAAAGGAAAACTGAGAGGGGACTGCGATCTTGATTCTTTAAAAGAAAAAGCCCAGTTAATTACCCCGGTACCAGGGGGATTAGGCCCCCTAACAGTGGCTTTTCTTTATAAAAATATCTTAACTCTGACCAAAAAACAGAAATAGACATTCGCTCTATTATGTTGTATGATAGGTCAAGTTTGTATTATGTATGATATTGTTATTAAAAATGGATTAGTTTTCAATGGCCTGGATAAGGAGGGAGAGAATATTGATTTAGGTATCAAGAATGGAAAAATTCAAATCATTGCTTCTTCCCAGAAAGCGCAGGGAAAAGAGGAAATCAATGCCGAGAATAGATATATTTGTCCGGGATTTATTGATATTAATAATGAAGCCGATCATTACCTGCATTTATTTACTGCTTCTAAGGCAGAAAATTTAATTCGGCAGGGGATTACCACTATTATTGGGGGGAATGATGGTGTTTCCTTGGCTCCCCTTATTTCTGGTTCTTTAAAACCTCTTCAGCGCTGGGTAAACCCCAATCAAATGAATGTTGATTGGCGCACTCTTGATGAATTTTTTGCTTTGCTAGAAAAGAAGAAAATAGATGTTAATTTCGGTACCCTTTTAGGATGGGAAACATTACGGACAGAATTTACCGGTGGGGAATTTAAGAATCTAACAAGTGAAGAATTAGCTAAGTTAAAACTTCTTGTTAGGCAGGGCTTAGAGCAAGGGGCTTTTGGCGTCTCTTTCGATTTGAGTCATGCCCCGGAAAAAGCGGTGGGATTTACAGAGATACTGACAATAACGGGATTAACCAATCAATATCATGGCTATTTATCTCTTCGTTTAAGGGAGGAGGGAGTAAATTTTTTGGCTAGCGTAGATGAAATAATTGAATTATCCCAGAGAGGAAAAGTGGCAGTGGAAATTCCTGATTTACAAGTTACCGCTCCTTCTTGTTTTAAAGATTTTCCCCGGGCCTTAAAATTAATTACTCGAACCAATCAAAAAGATGAGTTAATTAACTTTAGCCTTTCTCCCTATGATAGTACCAGTAAAGCTCTATCCTTAATATTTCCCCAATGGATAATGATAGGAGGGAGGAAAATATTTTTGAAAAATATCAATCAAGATCCAGAGAAAAAAGCAATTATTCAAGAGTTAAAGAGGAACTCCTATCTTTATCATGATCTTGTCATTGCTGATGCCGGGAGAAGCTGGTGGCTGACAGGCAAGACGTTAAAAGAAATAGCGAAAGATTTTGACATCAGCTTGGAAAATGCCCTATTGAAAATTCTTCAGTTATGTGAAGATAGAGTCATTGTGTTTAATCAAAATATTGCACCAGAGAACATGGAAATGGGTATATCTTCTCCCTATTCCTTTATTGCTAGTAATAGTGGTTTTTATACATTAGAGCCAGTGTTAAAAGGAGCATTAATTCATCCTCAGTCTTTTGGCAGTTTTCCTCATTTTTTGGGGCATTATGTCCGAGAGAAGAAACTGCTCAGTTGGCAAAAGGCCATTTATAAACTCACTGGCAAGGTAGCCCAGAAAATAGGACTGGAGAAGAGGGGAATAATCAAGAATGATTATTGGGCTGATTTGGTAATCTTTAATCCCAAGACAATCAATAGCCAGGCTGATTTAAATGATCCTTTTCAGTATCCCCAAGGAATGGAAACTGTTATTATTAATGGTAAAATTGCATATCAAAAAGGTCGTTTGACAGAGGATAAATATGGCCAGGTTTTAAAAAAATAAAAATCAATGGAAGCTTTTGTTATTTCAGGAGGTAAATCGTTAAGAGGAGAGATTTTAGTAAGAGGAGCCAAGAACGCTGCTCTGCCAATTTTAGCAGCCACTCTTCTTTCTAGAGAATGTTCTGTTATTGACAATATTCCCCTTATTGAAGACGTGAAAAAGTTTCTGGATATTCTCAGTACTCTCAATGTTAAAGTGGAATGGCTGGGAAAAAGAAAGGTAAAAATTGATCCCCGTCATCTGAATTTAAAAAATCTTGATCAATCCCTGGTAAAGAAGTTAAGGGCTTCGGTTCTTCTTATTGCTCCCCTGGCTCATCGAGTTCAGAAATTTAAATTAGCCCAACCAGGAGGTTGTCTCATCGGGGTGCGTTCTATCAGTACCCATTTGGATGCCATCCAACAATTAGGGATGAAGGTTAGAAGAACACCTCTCTTTTATTACTATAATGCTTCCCATTTGCACACTGGGGAAGTAACCCTGGGGGAGTTTAGTGTTACCGCCACTGAGAATATTCTGATGTTAGCAGCTGCTACACTCGGAAAGACAACATTAAAAATAGCGGCCCTAGAACCTCAGATTGAAGATTTAATCACGGTTTTGGAAAAAATGGGGGCAAAAATTAAGACAAAAACACCTCATATTTATGAAATAGAAGGACACAAGAAATTAAAGGGGATAAAGCATAGAATCATCCCTGATCCCATAGAGGCTGGCACTTTTATGATAATGGGGGCTACCTTACGCAGTCATATTTTAATTAAGGATGTTCAGTTGTCACATTTGGCCCTGGTCATTAAGAAATTACAAAAGATAGGAGTACGGATGCAATTCCAGAAGAAGAATCACTCTCTTTGTGATGTCCTTATTCTTCCTTCCTTTAATTTGAATGGAGTTAATATTCAAACCCAGCCCTATCCCGGTATTCCTACTGATTTACAATCACCTTTTGGCGTATTGGCTACCCAGACTACCGGAACATCTATTATATTTGATACAATGTTTGAAGGGAGGTTGAAATATATTGATATGTTGATTAAGATGGGAGCTAATGCTATTATTGCTGATCCCCATCGAGCTTTGATTACTGGTCCCACAGCTCTTTATGGACAAGACATTAATTCGTTGGATATTCGTTCTGGAATTTCCCTTCTAATTGCTGCCCTGCTGGCTAAGGGAACATCAACAATCAGGGATGCCTATCAGGTGGACCGGGGATACGAAGCCATTGATGAACGATTGAGACAGTTAGGGGCTGATATTAAAAGAGTCCAACTGTAATATAAAAATTAAATCTATACATACTATGATAGTACGCAAATTAGGGATTGATTTAGGAACAGCCAATACCTTAGTGTTTATTCCCAAAAAAGGAATTGTCATTAACGAACCTTCCGTGGTGGCCATTAGTGAAGACGATAATAGAGTGTTAGCTATCGGGGCAGAGGCAAGAGAGATGTTGGGCCGGACTCCGGAAATGATTAAAATCTACAAACCATTAAAAGATGGCGTCATTGCGGATTACCGGGTGACGGAAGCAATGATTCGTTATTTTATCAACAAAGCTATTGGCTCCTGGAGATTATTCAAGCCCGATCTGGTTATTTCTGTTCCGGTAGGGGTAACTTCAACTGAGCGGAGGGCAGTAATTGATGCCGCCCGGGAAGCTGGAGCTCGGGAAGTCTATGTGGCTCGAGAGCCAATATTAGCTGCTTTGGGGGCAGGAGTACCCATAAACTCTCCCGCTGGCAATATGATTGTGAATATCGGGGGAGGGACCACCGAAGTGGCAATCATTTCCTTGGGGGGAATAGTGTCTTGGTCTTCTGTTCGGATAGCCGGAAATAAAATGGATGAAGCCATAGCGGACTATATCAAGAGAAAATACAATCTGGCTATTGGAGAAAGAACAGCAGAGGCAATTAAAATGAAAATTGGAACAGCTCTTCCTATCAAAAAGAAAGAAGAGTTAGAGATTAGGGGATTAGATTTAGGAGAAGGACTGCCCAAGAATATTGTTCTTAATGCCAATGAAATAGCGGAAGCAATTGATCTTCCCCTGAAAGATATTGTCCAGGCAGTAAAATCAGTTTTAGCGGAAACACCACCAGAATTAGCGGCTGATGTTATGGAAAGAGGGCTTCTTATTTCTGGAGGTGGTGCCCTTCTTCATAACATTAATGAGTTAATTACTAAAGTGACAGGGGTGCCAAGTTTTATTGCCGATGAACCTCTTTATTGTGTGGCGAAGGGGACAGGAATAATTTTAGACAACCTGGATCTATATAAAAAAAGTATTAGTACCTACCGCTAATATGGTATTTTTTAAGCAAGAGAAGACAAGCAAATTTTTAGAAAGGTTTTTTTCCAATCCGGAATTAGCAGTGCAAAGCCTGCTTTTTTGGGGAGAAGAATCGGTAGGAAAAATGACTACTGCTAAGTTTTTTGCCCGGGGCTTGCTCTGTCTTTCTTCTAAAAAGACTTGGCAAGGCTGTGGTTCTTGTGATAGTTGCCTGATGATAGAAAAAAAACTTCATCCCGACCTGATGATTGTTGAACCAGAGGAGGGGAGTTTGAAAATTGAACAAGCCAGAAAGGGAATTGAGTTTTTGTCATATTGCCCTCAAATTTCCGGGAAGAGAATATTGATTATTGATCAAGCCGAAAAGATGACAACAGCAGCCCAGAATGCACTTTTGAAAACATTGGAAGAACCACCCCAGAATTGTCTTTTGATATTAATTACCACTTCTCCCAATATGCTCCTTCCAACTGTTCGTTCCCGGCTTTTACCCCTGCGTTTTCCCCATGCCTCCCAGAAAAGCATTAAAGAATTTCTTCAAGAAAACTTTTCTCAGTCAGAAAAAGAAGCGTCAGTAATAGCCCGGCGGGCGGAAGGGAGAATAGGCCAGGCCATCAAATTAATCGAGGGGGATTACAAAAAACAAGTTCAGAAGACAGAAAATGAATTAGGAATGTTATTGAAGCAGAGTTTTAACGAACAGTCTGATTATCTCACTCTATTGGCCAAGAATCCTGACAATTTTCAAATTGTCTTGGCAACCTGGTTACGCTTACTGAGAGAAGACGTGGTCTTTCATGCCGCTAATGTGGATTTATCTTTTGATCAGAAAGTACAATTAACTTCTGATTTTCTCCAAGCAGCCCATGTTTTTAAAAGTTCTTATGATAACAAGCAACTATTGATAGAAAACATATTATTAAATTATACCCCTTATGCTAATTAAACAATTTAAAGAGATGTTGGAACAAGCCACTCGGGAATTTCAGAGAACCATTGCTCCTTTTCGCAGCGCTCGTCCTACCTCAGCCTTGGTGGAAGACATAAAGGTTGTATCTTATGGAAAAAGTTCCCCCTTAAAGAGCATTGCTTCTATTAGTGTCAGTCCCCCTAATAGTATTATTATTGAATCCTGGGATGAGTCTTTGGTAGAAGCCATTAGTAAAGCCATAACCCTTTCTCCTCTGGCATTAACACCTAACATCAATGGCCGTCAAGTTAAGATTTTTCTTCCCCCTTTGAGCAAGGAGAGAAAAGACGGACTCATTAAATTAATCAAAGAAAAAAAAGAAGACGCCCGAATTAATATTAAAAAGTTAAGAGAGGAAGCCGTTCAGGAAATAAAACACAACTTTGAAAAAAAGGAAATTTCTGAAGACGAGAAATTCCACTTACTGGAGGAAGTTCAGAAAACAATTGATAAAACCAATCAATCTTTGGATGAAATTGAAGGGAGAAAAATTAAAGAAATGCAGGAATCATAAATTATATGATGGCTTTTATTATCAGTTTATTGGCTCTCAGTCTTCTCCTGATATTGCATGAAGCGGGGCACTTTTTCTTTGCCCGTCGTTTTGGAGTCAACGTATCAGAGTTTGGTTTTGGTTTTCCCCCTCGTTTATTAGGCTGGAAGAAAAATGGGGTAATTTATTCTATTAATGCTATTCCTTTTGGCGCCTTTGTAAAAATTGATGAAGGGAAAAAGGAAAATCCTACCCCTGGTAGTTTTGCTGCCCAGAGTCTAGGGCATAAAAACATGATACTTTTCGGGGGAGTGCTGGCTAATTTTATAATAGCCTTTCTACTTCTTTCTTTGCTTTTCACTGCGGGAATACCAGCCTCTTTTCTACCGGCTGGGTTTTCGCCTTCTGTTTCCTCTCATTTGACTATTATGGAAGTGGAGAAGAATATGCCTGCTGCCTCCTATCTGCAAAAAAATGATTCTATTCTCAAGATATCCTCGGGAGAGAATTCTTATTCCTCTCCCGGTATAGAGGAATTTCAATCCTTAACTCAATTATCTCAGGGTAAAGAAATCAGTCTGGTGGTAGAGAGAGACCGAGCGGAGAAAGTGATCAATTTACAGGCCCAAGTTGACCCCCAGACGGGAAAATACATGTTGGGGGTGAATCTGGTAGATAAAGCCCTGGTAAGTTATCCGGCAATAAAAGCACCAGGTCAGGCGATTCGCTATATGATAGTGAGCTTAAAGGGAATCGGAAAGATTTTTAAAAATATTAAGGATGTCAGTGGTCCAGTGGGGGTGATGGTAATCACTATGCGTGGTTTTGAGTTTGGCTGGCATTATTGGCTTTTTGTCATCGGCATCATTTCCTACAACTTGGTTTTGATAAATCTTCTTCCTTTTCCTGCCCTAGACGGAGGAAGAATCCTGTTTTTGTCCTGGGAAAAGTTAATAAGAAAACAAATTCCATCCCGGGTGGAAGAATTGATTAATAGCGTTGGGTTTTCCTTATTGATAATATTACTTGTTTTAATAACGCTTAAAGATATAAACGTTTTCTTTTTAAAATAATTTTTATGTTAGAATCCCAACTTCATTTAAAAACTCAAAAGGAACTGCCTCGCGATGAAACCTCTGTCAATGCCTCTTTACTGATAAGAGCCGGGTTTATAGAGAAACTTACTGCCGGTGTCTATAATTTTCTTCCCTTGGGACTGAGAGTGCTTAATAACATTGAGTCTATTATCAGGGAAGAAATGATACAGATGAAAGGGGAAGAAATTTTAATGGCCTCTCTCCACCCTAAGAAGAATTGGCAGATTACCAAAAGATGGCAACAGTTTAATGCCTTGTTCAAGACAAAGTCTCGTTTTGGCCAGGAATACGCTCTTGGTCCCACTCATGAAGAAGTAGTTACCCCTCTCGCTCAACGGTTGATTAGCTCTTATCGTGATCTTCCCCTCTATCTCTTTCAGATACAAACAAAGTTCCGGGATGAACCGCGTCCCAAATCCGGCTTGCTGAGGGGGAAAGAGTTCATTATGAAAGACCTCTATAGTTTTCACCAGAATGAAAAAGACCTGGATGAGTATTATGAGAAAATGAGTGAACTACAAAATAAATATAAAGAAAATTGTA
>CAZYGB010000021.1:0-8121 GCA_964647525.1 uncultured Candidatus Saccharibacteria bacterium
TCTCGCACCGTTGACGGTTTTTTTGGTAATATGGGTTTTATATCTCGTTCTCAAACCTGGCTTCCCATAGGAGCAATGGTAGGGGCAGCAGTTATTGGTTTGTGGGATGACTTAATGGGGGTTTTTCATAAAGGTTCCAAAGGAGGGGGGTTGAAAATGGGAGATAAAGTCTTAATTTATACCCTGATTGCTGTTATTGGAGCTTGGTGGTTCTTTATAAAATTAGGGTTTAATACCATCTATGTTCCTTTTTTGGGGGAAATAGGGTTGGGAATAGGATATATTTTTTATTTTATTTTTATTATTGTTGCTACTACTTTTTCCATGAACGAAACGGATGGTTTGGATGGTTTGGCGGGAGGGGTATCACTGATTGGTTTTTCTGCCTTATTAGTGGTGGCTTTTAGTCAAGGTTTGTACAATCTAGCGGCTTTTCTTAGCACTTTAATCGGAACCATCATTGCTTTTCTTTGGTTTAATGTGCATCCGGCAAGATTCTTCATGGGAGATACCGGAGCAATGGCTTTGGGGGTAACAATGGGGATAGTGGCTATGCTTACTGATACCTCCCTGTTCTTGCCTTTCTTTGCCTTTATTTTAGTTTTGGAGTCTCTTTCCGTGATCATTCAAACAATTTCCAAAAAGACCAGACATAAAAAAATATTTCTCTCTACTCCCATCCATCATCATTTTGAAGCTAAGGGATGGCCAGAAAGCAAGGTAACAATGCGTTTCTGGATTCTGTCTGGAGTGGCAGCAGCTTTTGGCATTGCCCTCTATTTACTTGATATGTTTCTTTTCTAAATTAGTCTTAATGGAAATAAAAATATCGGAGTTTATCTCCGATATTTTAATATATTGAATTAAACAGATTAAGATTTTCTGATTTCTGTTCTATTCTCAGTTCCTATTGTTCTTAGAAGGAATTAGATTTTTTAGTAGTTGTTTTTCGTAAGTTGGTTTTTTGGTTTTATAAAATATACCGATGGGAATTTTCATCTCTTTTTTCTTATTCTTCCATTGGTTAATTTTTTTCCAAGCCTCTTTCTCTGATGATAGATTTTTAGATTTTATTTCAAAGACTCTCTCATTGTAAAACTGATAGGTATCAAAAAATGTTATACAGGGTTGAAGGATATTAATAAAGGAAAATCCTGGATGAGTAACTCCTTCCTCAATTAAGTTTTTGAGATGGTTTATTCTTGCCGAATAACCCTGGGCTATGAAACTAGCTTTTGAAGCTAATATTATTTGCAGGGGATCAAGTGGTTTCTCTATGCTCCCGCTAGGAGTAGATTTGCCTTTAAATCCTTCTGGAGAAGTAGCGGTGAATTGACCAGTAGTTAAGGCAAAATTTCTGTTATCATGGACTAAAACTGTAATATCAATATTTCTTTTAGCAGCGTGAATCAAATGGGCAATACCTTCATTATATGTATCACCATCTCCAGTACAGACAATAACCTTAAGGTTGGGGTTTCCTAATTTTATTCCCTCCGCTGAAGCAATTGCCCTGCCGTGCAGGGAAGAAAAACTATTTAAGTTAAGATAATCAATGATTTTAGAACTGCAACCAATTCCGCTTACTATCACTATGTTTTCTTTGGGTAACCCTTTTGCTATTAAAGAAGAAAGGGCCATTTTTAGAGCAGCCAAAATTCCAAAATTTCCACAACCAGGACACCAGGTGTTTTCAGCATAAGTATCTAATTGTATGTCTTTGTGAGCCATAAAATATTAAAACTTAGATAATTGCTTTTTTATCTCTTCAGGCCAGAAAGGACGACCATTATATTTCAAAATCTTCTTATTAACCTTTATCCCATAACAATTTAAAAGCTTTCCCATTTGTCCCAGGCTATTTGTCTCCAGTAAAACTAATTTATTCACTCCCTTTAGTGCTTTTTTCATTTGTTTTTCTGGAAATGGTTCCATGACAATGAGTTGAATCATTTTAATGCCAAGTTGCTCAGCTATTTCCTTAGCTGGTCCTTTTGTAGAGCCCCAGACAATCATTGCCTTTTTAGCTCGTTTGTTTCCATAAATTTTTACTGCTTCTAATTTATCAATTGCTTTCTCTATTTCCCTAAACTTTCTTAATCTTTTGTTCTGCATTTTTTCTGTGCTTTCTGCGTCTTCTATGGTAATACCAAATTCATCATGTTCATAACTGTTTGCTTTAGAAATTACATTCTTTTCCCCAGGGAAAGCCAATGGAGAAATTCCGCTTTTTGTATCCCGGTATCTCAAATACTCTCCCTTTTTATTCCAAAAAAGAGGTTTTTCGTATTTGATTTTATCTAGAATGCTCTCATTAAAACTAAATGTGCTCTCAGAAATTTCCTTGTCTATTAATAAAACTGAAGGGGTTTGGTATTTCCAGGAGAGGTTTAAAATTTTCCCAGCCCAGAAACAAGTTTCTTCGGCATCACCAGGGGCGATAACGAATTTTAAAATATCACCATGGCCAGCCCCCAAAGCGAAGAACAAATCTCCCTGAGCCGTATGGGTGGGGACTCCGGTAGCAGGGCCTGTTCTTTGGCTTTCCACTATTACTAGGGGTGTTTCACTTTGAGCCGCTAAACTAATTCCTTCTGTCATTAAGGCAAAACCGCCTCCGGAAGTTCCCACCATGGTTCTAGCCCCGGTATAAGCTGCTCCAATAGCAGCGTTTACGATACCCACTTCGTTTTCTAACTGGGAGACAGCAATATTAAATTTCTCCTTATGAGCTGCTAAATAATGCAGGATTCCAGTAGCTGGAGTCATGGGATAGGCAATATACAAATTAAGACCAGCTTTGACTGCTCCTAGGGAAAGAGCTTCGTTACCTGTTAAAACAGATAGGGGCTTTTGATTAAGCTTTTTAATGTGAATTAAGTTTTCTGTCTTATCAAAAGCTTTCTTGGCTATTTTAAGATTAAGCTCTTGATGTTTTTTAAGTTCCTTTTTTAAAAGTTTTTCTAGTGTTTTCCAGTTAATACCGATAATTTTTGCAAAACCAGCTATAAAAGTGATATTTCCCATGATGGAAGTCCCATTATCTTTCTTAACAATTGTTTCCGCTGCTATTCCTATAGCTCTTTTGTTATTAAGAGAAATCCTGTCCTTGTTATAGATGATCACTCCTTCTTTATCCAAGTCTGCCTGATGTTTTTTAATGGTATTTTCGTCTAGGGCTAAAAGAAAATCTATCTTTTTACGATGTGATAAAATTTCCTTGTTAGAAGCTCTAATCTGGGAAAAACTATGACCACCTCTGATCAGAGATTGATAATCATCATAAATAAAAATTCGGTAACCCAGACTGGAAAATAATTTAGCTATCACAAGTCCCGCTTTTCTGGATCCCTCTCCTGCAGGTCCTCCTATTAAAATTGAAAAATCTTTTTTCATTAATATATATCAGAATATTATATATGACCTTGTTTTAAATATATGCCCAAAATCATTAATGTCAGTCTTTTAACAGAGAAAAGATTACTCATTTCTATCTATCATGTATCGGTTGTTCTGGTGCCTGGGGAGGGACTCGAACCCACAAGGACTTATGTCCATAGCATTTTGAGTGCTACGTGTTTGCCAATTTCACCACCCAGGCTTCATAACATTCTAAAATATGTGAGGGAGAAAGTCAAAAAATCTGTAAATTAATAGAAAAAAACAGAGATTTATTGTATAATTAATATGTCATTATCTTAAATTATATTTTGTTATTATATGGCAAAAATTATTGCTGTTTGTAATCAGAAGGGAGGAGTAGGAAAAACTACCACCTGTGTTAGCTTGGCTGCGTATTTAGCAGCTGGAGGGAGAAAAACATTGTTGGTGGATTTTGATTCCCAGGCTAATGCTACAGCAGGTGTTGGTTTGGACTATCAAAGACTTTTCCATACTGTTTATCATACTTTAATTTCTTCTTTTCCTCTTCAGGATGTCATTAAGAAAACATCTATTTTTGGGTTGGATATTCTTCCATCTTCTCCCCATTTGAGCGGAGCCCAGGTGGAGTTAAATAACTTTCCTGATAAAGAAACGCGTCTCAGAAATGTTTTATCTCAGGTCAAGGATCAATACGATTACATTTTAATTGATTTACCTCCCTCCTTAGGTTTGCTTACTATTAATGGTCTAGTAGCAGCTGATTATGTTTTGATTCCTATTCAGACTGAGTATTATGCTCTGGAAGGACTCTCCCAGCTTATTAATACAATTGATTTAATCAGGCGGAATTTAGAACATGAATTAAAAATATTAGGGGCGGTACTTACCTTATATGACCGGAGAAATAGATTGGATCGCTTGGTAGTCAAACATATTAGACGCCATTTCCCTGGTTATGTTTTTGATGCTATGATTCCTCGTAATGTTTCCCTGGCAGAAGCACCAAGTTTTGGAAAAAGTATTCTTCAATACAATCCTCGTTCAGAAGGAGCTCGAGCTTATCATCATTTATCGCAAGAATTGATGAGACAGATGGAAAAAGAAATAACAATCTGATAGTATATTTAATCAATAATTAGTTAATTCAGTATTTTATGGATAACGACAATGCTGTAGGGCAGGGAATTAATGCTTTGATCCCTCCTAAAAACAACAATCAAGAGGAAAATCAATCTTTCAATACTAATGGTTTGGAATCCCGAATTAGCCAGAAGGTAAATCAGGCTTTTTCTAATATACCCAGTAGGGAAGCTAATGTTCAGAATGATTTTCCAGATAAGGTTGAGGATAATTTTGTGGATCAAAAACCAGAAATTCAGGAAGTAAAAGAGAAAATCTTTCGTATAGAGACAGGATTAATTAAAGCCAACCCTCAACAACCCCGCCGGGTCTTTTCTGAAGAGGGCATACAAGAATTAGCTGATTCTATTAGAGAATACGGTATTATTGAGCCCTTAATTGCTTCCCGGATAGAAAAGGAAACTGCTAATGGAACGGAAGTGGAGTATCAGTTAATAGCCGGAGAGAGAAGGTTAAGAGCAGCTCAGTTGCTGGAATTACCCACTGTACCGGTAATTATTAAGCGTCCTTTGTCAGAGAGTAGAAAATTGGAAATGGCTTTGGTAGAAAATATCCAAAGGGAGGATTTAAATCCTATTGCTCGAGCCAGAGCTTTTGCCAGATTAATGAACGAATTTAATCTTACTCAGCAGGCCTTAGGGGCAAAGATAGGAAAAAGTCGGGAGGTAATTGCTAATAGTTTGCGTTTACTTCATCTTCCGGCTGAAGCTCAGCGGATGTTGGAAGAAGGAAAAATTAATGAAGCTCATGCTCGAGCCATTCTCTCTTTTTCCAGTCCAGAAAAAAAGAGAATATTTCTTCGGGAAATATTAGTTAAAAATTTATCAGGAAGAGAAGCACTTCTTTTAGCTCAGAAATATCTCCAGTTTACTCCCCATAAAAATACTACCTCCCGGAGGAGGAACATATCTATGGACCCTCAAGATTTGGAGTGGAAAGAAAAATTAGAAGAATTTTTCCATGTCCCGGTAATTATTAAGAAAAAAGGAGAGAGCGGGGAAATTGGAATTAAATTTTTCTCCCAGGAAGAATTTCAAAAGATTCTTAACAAGATTATTAATCCTTAAATCTTTCCCTTTTTTCTCAAGACGTCTTGAATCTTTCTTTTTGTTTCAATCATCTTTACAAATTCTAACCAGGAGGGAGAGGGTAATTTTCCTTTCTGGGTAATAATCTCTACCACTTCTCCTGATTTTAATTGGTAATCAAGAGGTACGGTTTTCCCATTTACCTTTGCTTCTCGAGCTTGATTTCCTATCTCAGTATGAATTTGGTAGGCAAAATCGATGGGGGTAGCTCCGTCAGGGAGATCTATAATTTTTCCTTTAGGAGTAATGGTGAAAATGCGGTCTTTGAAGAAGTCTATTTTAAGAGCGTTCATAAATTCTTTGGAATCATAGAATTTCTTCTGCCAATCATGTAATTGTTCCAACCAATACAGTTTTTTGGAATGAGCCGATGTCTTTTTCTGGATATATTGTGCTGAACCCTTTTGAGAAGAATAAAGCCAATGGGCGGCAATACCCCATTCTGCCTCCTCATCCATTTTTTCTGTACGCAGTTGAATCTCAACAATCCTTCCGTTTTGAGCAAAAACCGTGGTATGAAGGCTTTGATAACCATTAGGTTTGGGCATGGCAATATAGTCTTTAAAGCGGCCCGGGACAGGTTTCCATAATTGATGGATAATGCCGAGGGCTTCGTAGCACTCATCAATAGTGGGCATAATAACTCGCATTGCTACCAAATCATAGATATGGCTAATGTCCATTTCTTCTTTTTTTAATTTACGCCAGATACTGTATATATGCTTAGTGCGGAATTTTATTTTCTGGGGGTGGAGATTATGTCGCTTTAACTCCTTGCGTAAATAGGGGACCAATCCTTTTAAGTAACTCTCCAATTCTTCTCTTCTTTTTCCTGTAATTCTTCTGGTTGTTTTGTATTCTTGGGGATAAATATATGGGAAAGATAGATCTTCCAATTGGGCCCCGATATCAGAAATACCAAGTCGATAAGCAAGGGGAGCAAGAATTTCTAATGTCTCTAGAGAGTTTTCTTTTCTTTTTTCTTCTGGAAGGGCCCACAATGTTCTCATATTATCCAAGCGGTCTGCTAATTTTATTAATATCACTCGCAGATCTTTGGCCATAGCTAATATGATGTTGCGGTAATTTTCTTTTTCTTCCAATTTTTTTTCTTCTCTATATTTAATAGTGTTAATTTTTGTTAGCCCCTGAACCAGGGAAGCTACTTCTTCGTTAAATTGTGATTTTATGTCTGCTAGAGAAATATTACAATCTTCTACGGTATCATGAAGTATTGCCGCCACTATACTATCAGTATCCATTTTCATCTTGCTAATTTCCAGGGCTACCCGGAGAGGGTGATTGATAAACATTTCTCCGGTTTCTCTCTTTTGTCCCTGATGAGCCTCTTCAGCAAAAGAAAAAGCATTCTCTATTAAAGAGATATCCTTTTTGGCTATATTGGGGGGAAGATTACTTAATATCTTTTTCCTTAGGATGTTCGTAGTCACAATCATGATTGGAGCATTTGATTTTAGTTTTGGTTTCTACTAAGTAATGGCCGCAACGAGGACATTTTTCCCCGGTAGGCTTGAGAGAAGAAGTAAAGTCACATTCAGGCCAACGGGAACAGGCATAAAAAGTTCTCCCTCTTCTACCTCTCTTGGCGACAACATGGCCTTGATGGCACTGAGGGCATTCTAGAGAAAAATCTTCATTAAGGGATCTAGTATAGGGACACTTAGGCCAGTTGGAACAAGCAATAAATTTTCCATATTTTCCCCAGCGGGCCACTAATGGTTTTTCGCAGAGAGGACACTTTTCCTCAAGAGGGGTAAGAGGGACTAATTTATCCTTGGAAACTATTTCATATTTTTCTTCCAGGTTTTTTTTGAAGGGAAGATAAAATTCTTTAATCATCTGGTTCCATATTAACTTTCCTTGGGCGATGCGGTCCAGCTTTTCTTCTATTTGGGAAGTGAATTGATAATCAACAATTTTAGGAAAGTGCTTCTGGAGGACGTCATTGACTAAAATACCTATTTCCGTGGGTTGAAATGATTTGTTGTTGTCACGGTTAACATATCCTCTTGCTAAAAGGACAGAAATAATGGGGGCGTATGTAGAAGGGCGACCAATACCAAAACTTTCTAATTTCTTGACCAGAGAAGCATCATTATAGCGAGCAGAAGGCTGAGTGAAATGTTCTTGAGATATTACTTCTTTCAATTTAACTTCTTCATTTTCTTGAAGAGAGGGAGCATCACCCTTAGAAAAAGAGGATTGAGAATAAGGGTAAAAATGAAGAAAACCATCAAATACCAAACGGTAAAAGTTATTCTTCCAGAGATATTTCTTTTTCTTTCCCTGGCTGGCAATTAAGAAAGATGATTTTTCTAAAACAGCTGACGGCATTTGACTGGCAATGAAACGAGACCAGATAAGCGAATAAAGAGCAAGTTCATCTTTATTCAAATATTTTTTAACTTTTTCCGGAGACAAGTCGGGATTAGAAGGACGAATTGCTTCATGGGCTTCCTGAGCGAGACGGGAATGTTTTTTAAAAAAG
>CAZYGB010000022.1:0-7672 GCA_964647525.1 uncultured Candidatus Saccharibacteria bacterium
ATAAGGTACCGCTGTAGTTCGAGCGGTATAACTGGTATCATTATCTAGAAAACCATTTACTGTAATAGAATCAATAGCGATACTGCAATGAGGTGTCTCATGAAGAGGTCTGTGAGGACAAGAACTAAGGACGCCATTACGGTCACTAATAGTTAATGCTTGAGCTTGATTATTCGGAATAAAAGCAAGCCCGCTAGTAATAACAAAAACCAGGGCTAAAAGAATAGTTGTTTTGCGTAAATTAGAAAAATTCATTTTTTTATTTTATTTAACTGCTTAAATTGTATCATGTTTTTATACAAATGTCAATAGAAGGATTATACCTCCCTTCTTAGTGATATTTATGAGTGCCTAATTATAACAGAAGATATTGCTCTTGTCAAATAAAAGAAAGTATGCTATAATACGGGCAGAAAATAGATAAATCATATGAATACATTATTTCTAGAAAAAAGGGTAAAAAACCTAGTCTGGCCTGATAAAGAGAATAATTTTCATCCCTTTATCTTAAGGGATGAAGTGATAGCTGTTTTTATACTTTTGTTTCTCTTAGTAAAGGTCTTATTCAGCTTTGAACTTATCTTAGTGCAACAGTCTTCCCTTTTTGCGGAAGTAAATGCCCAAAAAATTCTACTTCTAACTAATGATATCCGGAAACAATATAATCTTTCTCCAGTAAGGGAGAATAATCTTCTTGATAGAGCCGCTCAGGAGAAAGCCCAGGACATGCTAAGAAATCAGTATTTTAATCATTATAGCCCTAGTGGTATCTCTCCTTGGCATTGGATGGATACTGCGGGTTATGATTATCATTATGCTGGAGAAAATTTAGCTATAAATTTCTTTGACAGCGACGAAGTTATTAAAGCCTGGCTTAATTCACCTAGTCATAGGGATAATCTTTTAAACGGTCAATATCAAGATATGGGGGTAGCCATTCTCAATGGTGATTTCACTGGAGAAGGGATTAACAGAACATTAGTTGTGCAAATGTTTGGTAGTCCAATGAAGAAAACAATTCTTCCTGTTGCTGAAGCTGCTTCTCCATCTACTTCAATAACTACTACTACAGCTCCTCCTGTTGTCATTGTCAAAATAACCACTCCTTCAACCATTTCTCCTGCTACTACTATAGCTACTACCAGTACTACAAAACCATTATCAGTATTAAGCCAAGATAAGGATATAACTACACCTGCTTCTCTTAAGGAAAATGTACTTTCGAATGTTAGCATGAAAACCTATCGACAAATCGATACTGCTAATAGAGTCTTAGCTAGTTTATTAATGTTCTTGGGAGGGATGGTTATTGTAGGTATTGTTTGGCAACAGCACAAAGCAAGTTTTGCTTTTTCTGAATTATTAATGCGTAGTGTTATTGTAATAGCCTTAGGTATTGCCTTTATTGCTTTCAATTTCCCTGCTCTTGTAGGGGAACTACTAATTATTTAGAATAGTTGTGCTATAAAATGAAGCATATTTTTAGAGATTTAAAATTGTTTTGTTGGATCTTTCTAGTCTTTTTTATTGCAGTTTTCTTGATTTTTGATGGGGGAACTTGTTTTGTAATTCTTTCCTATAAAATTCATCATGGAGTAGAACTGGTAAAAAATGAATTGACTCACACTCCCTTTTTTCTTTCTTCTTCATCTTTACCTTCACAGCAACAGAGCACAGGAGACAAGACTACTCCGCTTTTCTATGTGCAGTCTTTTCCTTCTTCAACGATTCCTTTCCCAGAAGAAGCAAATAAAGAGAATGTCATTGTTTTACCAAAATTTGATATCATTGCTCCCATTAAGGAGGTGGAAAGCCCTAATCTTGCTATCATTTACCAGCAGCTTAAAAAGGGGGTAGTGCTTTATCCCGGTTCTGCTATTCCCGGTCAGGGTTATTCTATTATTATTGGCCATAGCTCCCAGTATCCCTGGAAACCAGGTAATTATAAAAGGGTATTTTCTTTGCTCAGTGAGCTAGAAAAGGGGGATAAAATATATGTTTTCTGGGAAAAGAAACCATTAGTTTTTGAGGTAGAAAGCAAGAAAATCTTTCTCCCCTGGCCTAAAGGATCAGAAATAACAGAAACAGTTTTTCCTCCTTCTTCCCAGCCCACTTTAATTTTACAGAGTTGTTGGCCGGTAGGAGTAGCGACTAAAAGGATAGCAGTGAAAACAGTGTTGATTAAATAGTAAATTTCAGGTATGCTGGAGGAATAGTATTAACTAATCCTTTTTTTGTTTAAATTTTGCCGTCATCGTCTAGTTTGGTCAGGACGCGGGGCTTTCAATCCCGTAACATGGGTTCAAATCCCATTGACGGCGCCACTAATATGATAATTCTAGCTATTGAAACTTCCTGCGACGAAACAGCCGTTGCTGTCTTGGAAATTAAACAAACAAAAACTGATTTTTTTATTCATCCCTGTGCCAGTATTATTGCCAGCCAAGTTAAAATTCACAAGTTTTATGGAGGAGTAGTACCAATGTTGGCCAGCAGAGAACATCAGAAAAATATTTCTTTTGTTTTTCAGGAAGCCCTGAAAAAAGCCTTTCCCTCTCAAGCAGAAGCGATTAATAAGATAGATTTAATAGCGGTGACAGTTGGTCCCGGTTTGATCCCCGCTCTCTTGATAGGCGTTAATTTTGCCAAGGCATTAGCTTGGGGCATCAACAAACCTATTATTGGCGTTAATCATATGGAAGGGCATTTACTCAGTTATTTACTACCTCCCGGAGATCAAGGCATACATTACAAGACCAAAGAGTTAAAGAAGATTTTTCCGGCTATAACTCTTCTAATATCAGGAGGACATACTCAGTTGATATATGTAAAAGAAATAGGTGATTATAAAATAATTGGAGAAACTAGAGATGATGCAGCGGGGGAATGCTTTGATAAGGGAGCCCGCATTCTTGGCTTGTCCTATCCGGGAGGGCCAGCTATTGCAGCGGAAGCAGAGAAATACAAAACAAGCAGGACAGAATATAATATCCAGAAGCTACCTCGTCCAATGCTTAATAAGGGAGATTATGATTTTTCTTTTTCTGGACTCAAGACGGCTCTTCTCTACCAGGTTCAAGAAATGGGAGAAAAAAAAGCACAACAGTACAGAAGTGCTCTATCCTTTGAATTGCAAGAAGCCATTACCGATGTTTTAGTGAAAAAGGCACTAAAGGCAGTAAAACAGTTTAATGCCCGCTCTTTGATTTTAGGTGGTGGTGTTTCTGCCAATCAGTGTTTGAGACAGAAATTTCAAAAGGAAATAAGAAAGGATAAATTAGAAATTAATTTCTTAATGCCTTCTTTGGAATACACAGGAGACAATGCTATAATGATATCCTTAGCAGCATTTTTTAACTATCAGAGAAAGAAAGATAAAAAATTTTGGGATTGGAAACAGATTGAAGCAAAAGCCAATTTACAATTATCTAATAATTAATAAATCATTTCATTATTCTTTGTTAAACTATTTAGACAATGCCCTTGGATAAAATTTATCAGCATCAAAAAACAGAAAAGAAAATTTACCGCTTATGGGAAAAGTCAGGATATTTTGATCCGGATAGATTACCAAAGAAAAAACCATCAGCCAAGAATTCAAAAAGGAAGCCCTTCTGTATTATTATGCCCCCTCCCAATGCGAATGACCCCCTCCATATGGGACATGCTGTTTTTGTAACTCTTCAAGATATAATGATCCGTTTTCGAAGAATGCAGGGGAGAAAAGCACTTTGGCTACCGGGAACTGATCATGCTGGTTTCGAAACCCAGGTGGTGTTTGAGCGAAAGCTAGAGAAGGAGGGAAAGTCAGGATTAGAAATGAAAGCGGATGAATTTTACAAGGCGGTTTGGCTTTACACTCAAAAAAATAGAAAAATTGTTAAAGAACAACTCAAACTTTTAGGAGCTTCTTGTGATTGGTCCCGAGAAAAATTTACTTTAGACAAAGATATTCAGAAAATTGTTTATCAAACTTTAGAACAATTATGGAAAGACGGTCTTCTCTACCGAGGAAAGAGAATAGTAAATTATTGTCCTCACCATCGCACTGCTTTTTCTAATTTAGAAGTAAAGTATAAAAAGGAGACGGGAAAACTATATTTCGTAAAGTACTATCTAAAAGAAAAGAAAGATAAGTTCATTACCATTGCTACTACTAGACCGGAAACTATTCCGGGCGATACAGCAATTGCTGTTAACCCCAAGGATAAAAGGTATAAGGATATGGAAGGGAAGATGGTAATTGAGCCCATTACCAAAAGAGAAATTCCTATTATTACTGATAAGACGGTGGATATTAATTTTGGTACGGGGGCTTTAAAAATTACTCCTTCTCACGATCCTTTAGATTTTGAAATTGGGCAGAGACATCATCTAGAAACAAGATCTACCCTCGATTTTAGTGGCCATTTTAATAAACTGGCAGGTCCTTTAGCAGGACTTAGTGTAGCTCAAGCCCGGGAACAATCTATTAAGATTTTGGAAGAAAGGATGGCATTACTGAAAACGGAGGACTACGAACACGAAGTAGGCCATTGTTATAAATGCGGGACAACTATTGAGCCAATGTTAATGGATCAGTGGTTTATAATGATGAAAAAACCTATTCCGGGTGTAGGAAAATCATTGCAAGAATTAGGTTTAGAAGCAGTCCAGAAAGGAGAAATTAAAATTATCCCGGCCTATTTTAAAAAGGTGTATTTTCACTGGATCAAGAATATAAAAGACTGGAATATTTCTCGTCAAATACGTTGGGGAATGCCCATTCCTGCTTATCACTGCCTCTCTTGCCAAAAAGATTTTATTCATGTTGGGAAGAAACCCCAACGATGTCCTTATTGTAAAAGCAAAGATATTAAGGCTGATTCTGATGTATTGGATACTTGGTTTTCTTCTGGCCAGTGGCCCTTTGCCGCCTTAAAAACAACAAAAAAGAATGATTTTGACACTTTTTATCCCACTGATGTAATGGAAACAGGCTGGGATATTCTGTTTTTCTGGGTAGCCAGAATGATTATGTTGGGAATATATCGCACTGGTAAAGTTCCTTTTCGTTATGTCTATTTGCATGGTCTCTTACGAGACAAAGACAAAAAGAAGATGTCTAAATCCAAGGGGAACGCGATTGATCCCCTGGCCGTAGCGGAAATCTATGGAGTTGATGCTATGCGCATGGCTTTAATAGTAGGCAACAGCGCCGGCAGCGATATTGTTATTTCTGAGGAGAAGATCAAGGGATATCGTAATTTTGCCAATAAAGTCTGGAATGCTTCTCGTTTTGTTCTTATGAACCTGGAGGATTTTAAGTTAAAAAGAAAACCCCATCTAGGGAAAAGAGATAAAAAAATTCTCCAGGATTTGGAAAAAATAGAAGAAAAAGTTACTAGACACTTAGATAACTTCCACTTTTCCTTAGCAGGAGAAGAAGTCTATCATTATTTCTGGCATACTTTTGCTGATAAAATAATTGAACAGATGAAAAAAAGAATAAGAGAAGATCAAGACAAAGTGCAGGCACAATATATTTTAGCTAAAGTTCTGATTGATTCCCTTAAGCTTCTTCATCCCTTTATGCCTTTCTTAACGGAAACTATTTGGCAGAAGATTCCTTTTCCTTGGTTGAAGGAAGAGAAGATTTTAATGGTGGCAAAATGGCCTAAAAATTAACATAATGCCTTTCTCTCTTCATATTGTTTTAGCTTCCCTGATTGGAATAACACCTATTCTAGTTTGGTTGTTATTTTTTCTTTGGCAGGATATTAAGAAACCGGAACCCTTACGGTGGATAGGGGTTCTCTTTCTGGCCGGAATGGTGATAACACCATTGGTTTGGGGAATAGAAAGTCAGTTTATGCGACTTTTTCGTATTGATTTGAATGCCTCTCTGGCTTTAGGGACAACTCTCTTTGTGTATTTAGGGGTAGCGGCAATTGAGGAATTAGCAAAGTTTTTTAGTGCTTTTTTGATTGTGAGGAAGAATAAACATTTTGACGAAGCCATAGATGCAATGATTTATTTAATTGTTCTTGCTTTGGGTTTTGGTTTGGTTGAGAACTTTCTCATTGCTTACCAGCAACTTCCCTCAGAAAATTCCTTTTTACCTCTTCTCCAAATAACCTCTCTGCGTTTTGTAGGAGCTAATTTACTTCATGCCCTTTGTAGTGGGCTGATTGGTTTTTCCTGGGCTTTCTATCTGCTAAAAAAGAAGACAAAATATCTTTGGGGAGGAATTTTATTGGGAGTTGTATTGCATTGGGTTTTTAATGTTGCTATTATAAGTGTTGGTGGAGATGCTGTATTTTTCAGCACTCTGGTGCTCTTTCTGGTGGCTGTCTTTACTCTCTGGGCTTTTAATGTTCTTAAAAGAGTTCGTCAGCCTCTTCCCCGATAAAAATTAAAAATTAAAATTACTATGGCAGAAACTAAAAAAAGTATTAAAGATAGCGAAGAAACGGCTTGGCCTGCCGTTGAGGATGAAGGAGAATTGGCTGTAGATCTTTATAGCTATGAAGATGAATTTGTTCTTCAAACAATAATAGGAGGCGTGAAAGCTGGTGATCTGGATATTTCCATTACTAATGATATGATTACAGTCCGAGGGAGGAGAGATCGTGTAGACGAAGAAAAGCCATTGGAAAAAGTCTATTACAATGAATGTTTTTGGGGACCTTTTTCTCGGGCTATTATTCTACCTCAGGGAATAGATGCTGATAAATCAAAAGCAACCACAAAGGATGGCCTTTTAACTATTCATCTACCCAAGTTTACTAAAACAGAAAGGAAAACACTGAAAATCAAAGAGGAATAATTTCTGCCGAGGTGATGAAACTGGCAAACATGCAAGGTTTAGGACCTTGTGCCCTTCGGGGCTTGTGGGTTCAAATCCCACCCTCGGCACAGTCCCATACCAAATTAAATATATTTCAACACTATATTAAAACCCCCTCTCGGGAGGGGGTTTTAGGATTCGTTTTGGTTATGAAGTTTCTATGGAGTTAGACTGAGCCCGAGGAATTGATTACTGATAACAAATACTAAAGTTTTAGCTAAGATTGCTACAGCTACACCAACAAGAGCATAAATTAATATTTGCATAGCTCTCTTAACTTTTTCTGGGTCTCCTGAAGAAATTACATAATTAAATCCAGCTACTACGATAAAGATAGCAGATATGAAAATGACAATATTAAAAAGCCAGTTGAGAGCCGTTGTAAGCACTACCCATATACTCCCTCCTTGAACTTTCTCAGGAGCTGCTCCATAAGGGAGTGGTTCTGCTTGTGTTAGGAATGGTGCTCCTATTAGTAAGGTAGCTATTAATAACGCTAAAGTAATTTTTTTCATTTTTTTTATTGATTATTATTAAGAAAATAATTCGACCGTTTTCTTAATTGATTATACAATTTTTTGTTTTATAAAGTCAATATTGATTTGCTTAAAGAATATCAAGCCAGTTCTCGCATTGATAACTACTTTCGCCTGTTGTTTGAGTTGCTTTACAACAGTTAGTGAATATCAGTTTATTCTTCTGGCATGTTGCAGAATCTGCATTGTATATAAAAGCTGCTTTTATCTCAGAAACAGGAGGAGTAGGTACAGTAAATCCATCGGAAGTTTGATTCGGAACAGAATCAGAAAGCCTTTGAATACAATCTTCTTCGCATGCTTGCCA
>CAZYGB010000023.1:0-7485 GCA_964647525.1 uncultured Candidatus Saccharibacteria bacterium
TAGTGTAACCGCTAATGGTGGTGATATCTTTATTCCTAAATTAGGGAATACTACCAGTAGTAGTGGTACTTTAGCCACTATCTATAAAGATGGAAGCGTAGCTGGAAGTGCTGTTGCTGCTACAGGGGAAATTACATTCGAAGGAACTGGCACGGCGACTGGAACAGCTACAGTTACTATTAATACCACAGATGTAACTTACTCTTATACTACCTCGACTGCTTCATCAACTGTTGCTAGTGAGATAGTTTTAGCAATTGAAGCCAATAGCACGACTACTGCTTTAGTAGTTGCTACCAGTACTGCTGGAGTAGTTAGTCTCACAGCTCAGACTGCTGGTTATGCTGGAAATAGCATTACCTATCTAGCTACAACAACAGATGCGGGCATTACAGTAACTCCTATTGCTTCTACTGAAATGACAGGAGGGATTGATGCTACATCTGGAAGTTTGGCTTGGACATGTAGCTCTCCCGCTATTGATGCTACTGCTGCTGCAGAAGCTTCCAGTATGTGGTACAAGATATCCGAGGGTGCATCTGCTTCTTGTGAAGCTACTGATCATCTCACCAACACCAATGCTACGGCTGGTACTTTCCAAGTTGCCTTGACAACCATAATGTGGAGTCCTACTGTGGCTTCAAGTACAACTAGAGTTACTCAGATTTGGGGATTAAATACATTAAAGACAGGATTGAAATATCTTGGTATTTAACTTTTCCTTGCAAGTTTTCCTCACCTAGAGGAATCAAAGACCGCTCTTCGGAGCGGTTTTTTGATTAAGAAAATTTGTCGAGTAATAATATATGTTTTACACTGGTTATAGTTAGTTGCTTGCTCTGCCTGTTTTTGGTATATTAAGTTAATGTTTAAAAGGAGAAAAATTATTCTAGGGGTTACTGCTGTCATATTTATTCTAGGCAGTTTTTCCTTTGCTCAGGCAATTGATGTAGGAGTGTCTCAGGATTTCTATGTTGAATCTCAGTACGATCTCTATGGTCGTTCTCAAATCTCTGCTACTTTACAGAAGATTACTAATCCTTTTTATCTGTATGTAGATAATAATTGGTGGAATAGCTTGAGTTATGGCCAACGAGAAGATATTAATAATAAGTTTTATAGCCTATCAAATGAATTTGAGAATAAAATATATTCTCAATTGAAAGCTAACTGGGGAGAGGAAAATCGACCGGGCATAGATAATGATAATCGAGTGGTGTTTTTAGTTCATCCTATGAAAACAGGAGTTGGTGGATATTTTCGAACTAAAGATGGATATATTCGTTCTCTGATAACTGACTCCAATCAAAAAGAGATGATTTATTTCAGTTCTGATAGGATGGAAAAGGTGCCTTTAGAACATCTTTATTACTATTTAACACATGAATTTACTCATTTAATTACTTTTAACCAGAAAGATATTCGCTATGGTGTTTCTGATGATACCTGGCTTAATGAAGCTCGGGCAGAATATACAGAAACCTTGTTAGGGTATAATAAAGATTTTTCTGGAAGCAATTTAGAGCAGAGAGTGAGAGATTTCATTACTAAGCCTACTACAGACATACTCCAATGGGATAATGATATTTATGATTATGCCCGGGTAAATCTCTTCATTCATTATTTAGTAGATCATTATGGGATTAATATCTTAAAGGATTCTCTCCACTCTCCGAAAGTAGGTTTGGATTCCTTAAATTATGCTCTCCGGAAAAATGGTTATTCAGATACCATAGCTGATATTTATCAAAATTGGCTTATTACTAACGTGGTTAATGATTGTAGTTTAGGAAAACAATATTGTTACCTGGACTCTCATTTACAGAATTTTACTATTCTTCCTTTTACATACTATCTCCCTAGTTCCGGGGAAAGCTCCCTTTCAGTAACTAATTCTCTTTTCCCCTGGACTGCTAGTTGGCAGCGGATTATCGGAGGAAAAAATAATTTAAAGTTTAAGATTAGTATTCCTGAAGAGACACCAATTCAAAAGATACCTTATGTGGTAATACATGCTGATAACAAAAAGGAATTGAAATTCATCTATTTTACCAGTGAGAGCGAACAGGTTATTTATGTACCTGATTTCGGGGATGATAAAACTGCTTTTATTTTTATTCCTTCTCTAGTTACTGGAAATCAGGGGAAGCGGTATTATTATAGTTGGGATATTTCTACTGTTGAAAAAATTCCTGATGATAATTCCTCTCCGCAGATTAGTGCTGACCTTCTTCAATCCATCTGGAATCAATTAATGGATATTCAAAAACAGATTGAATATATTCGTCAGGAAATTTCACTTTTTTTAGTATAAATGGACAATAAGTTAAAGACTGTTTTATTTTACTTAGTAATTGCAGCGTTGTTTACTCCTTTTTTGGTTAATATCCATAGTTATTTCCCTTTTATTGTTACCAAGGCAACTGTTTTCCGCTTAATAGTGGAAGCAATGTTGGTTTGCTGGGTGCTCTGGTTAGTAAGCAAAAAGAGAAGTCATATAACCCTAAGCCCCTTAGCAAAAGCAGTAATTATTTATGGAGTTATTCTTTTAATTTCTGCTTTCTTTGGAGTGGATACTCATTTCAGTCTTTTCTCCGGCAATGAAAGAGCAGATGGGGTACTGGGATTAGCTCATTTTATTCTTTTCTTTCTTATTATCGCTACCGCTTTTGATTGGAAGGAAATAGAGAAAGTCCTCAAAGCACAGTTAGGGATAGGAGTTCTTTATTCTTTTATCGCTTTGTTGGCCTATAGCGGAGTGGGAGCAATTACTTCTAGATTTACCTCTGATCGTTTAGCTGGATATACCGGTAATCCTTCATTTTTTGCTACTTATTTAATTTTTAATGCCTTTTTAGCTCTTTATTTCTATTTTCGACAGTTTCAAGAAGATAACAAGATATTTAACTGGTGGCTTTTACCCTTTGCTTTCCAAAGCGTTTTGATTTTTGTTACCGCTACTAGGGGAGGAATGCTGGGTTATTTCGCAGCCCTTCTTTTAGTTGGTGGGGGCATAGTATTAGGATTAAAAGATAAACAGTACCAGCTCTTGCGTCGTTTAACAGTAGCTATTCTCCTGATTGGTGTTGTTTTCGCTGGTTTAACTTATTCCTTAAGAGACACTTCCTTTGTTCAGAACAATATAGGACTAAAGAGGTTTACCTCTATTTCTTTGAAAAGTCCTACTGCAGTATCTCGAATACTTTCTGCTGGAACTGCTTGGAGGAGTTTTTTACAAAAGCCACTGATAGGTTGGGGGCCGGAGAATTATGAAGCTGCCTATGTTACTAATTTTAATCCTAAGGTTATAGAATATTTACCGGGTGATTTTTACTTTGACCGGGCCCATAATAAACCCATGGAAGTTTTAGCTACTACTGGAATTCTGGGATTCCTTTCTTATCTCTCTATTTTCGGAATAGCTTTGTATTCTTTGAATAAATTAAGGAAGAAAAAAGAATGGTTTCTGCCTTCTTTAGCACTAGGAGGATTGCTCGTTGGTTACTTTGTGCAAAACATTTTCCTTTTTGATTTCCATGAGAGTTACTTAATGTTTTATCTTTCCCTGGCTTTTATCAGCTCTGTTGCTTTTGAAGAAAAAACTATTTCATCTTCCTTACCAGGAAGGAAGGATTATTCTCAAGAATTAGGAAAGTATTTCTTGATTGTGGGAACTATTTGTCTGGTTCTTTTCACTAGCACTCAGTGGGTAATAAAGCCCTATCAAGTAAGTAGAAACATTTTTTACTTTACTTACTCTTTAGGAACAAAACAGGGAGATCAAGCTTATGGGTATTTAAAGAAAGCCTTTAATGAAAACAGTTTTTGGGAAAAAGATGTTATTCTTGGAGCCGATAATGCTTATTCTGCCTATTCTTCCCAAATAGATGATGCTTCCAAAAGAAAAATAATAGAATTACTGATTACCAAGGGTAGCCCCTATTTAGAAGATAGTATTGTGAACTATAAATTACTGTTGGCAATAGGGGATCTGAATACAATATCTGCTCAATGGGAAGAAGGACGCATGAAAGAAGCCCAGAAAATTGCCCAGAGAATACTTGTTCTTACTCCTGATTTCCCCAATTCGCATTTATTTGCTGCCAAGGTATTTTTACTCAATGCAGAAACGGAAAAAGCCATTGAAGAAGCCAACAAGGTTATAGAGATAATTCCCAATCAAGGCACAGCTTACTATATTTTAGCTGTAGCTTATGGAAATTTAGATGGTCTAGAACAGTATAAGATCAATTTGGTAAAGGCAGCAGAATTTGACTTTCCTTTTAAAGATAAAAAGCAAATCTTAAATGTTATTAATTTTTTAGCCGGAGAAAAGAAATATTCTGTTATAGAAAAAATGTATCTACAAGCCATTGCTCTTGATCCTCAAGACCCCTCCCTCTATAGTGGTTTGGCTGCTACCTATGGGAAACTGCACAATAAGGAGAAAGCAATAGAATATGCTCAAAAATCAGCCCAAATTGATAGTAATTATCAGCAACCGAGTGAAACATTTATTCAATGGATAGAAAATGAAGAATGGGATAAGATAGGGGGATAATGTTTATTTTAATATTGTTATGAAACAGGCAATTTTTAAAAAAGGAAAAGTTGTTGTAGAAGAAGTACCAGTTCCAGTTTGTGGACCTAATCAGGTTTTAGTGGAAAACTTGTATTCTTTGATTTCTTCCGGAACAGAATTAAGTAGTTTAACTTTCTCTCATCAACCCCTTCCCTTAAAGGTATTAAAATATCCCACTAAGTTAAAAAAAGGACTGCGTTTAGTAAAAGAACATGGGTTAAAAGATGCCTATGGTATTGTAAAGGGAATGTTGGAAGCAGGAGTAACGCCAGGGTACAGTTGTTGTGGCA
The DNA here is from genome assembly GCA_964647525.1 of uncultured Candidatus Saccharibacteria bacterium. Taxonomy (GTDB): domain Bacteria; phylum Patescibacteriota; class Minisyncoccia; order UBA6257; family UBA6257; genus CAZYGB01. The sequence goes on from CAZYGB010000023.1 coordinate 4,873, forward strand.
GGGTAGTAAAGACAGGAAAGAATGTTAATGCTTTTCGTAAGGGTGATATTGTAGCCTGTGCTGGTGCCTACTTTGCTTCTCATGCCGAGTTTATAACTGTACCCAAGAATCTGGTGGCTACAGTACCAATAGGTGTCTCCTGGGAGGATGCTGCTTCTGCTACATTAGGTGCTATCGCCTTACAGGGGGTACGGCAAGCTGATTTACGGGTTGGGGAAAGTGCGGTAGTTATCGGTTTGGGTTTGGTAGGACAGTTAACAACTCAAATTCTTTTAGCTAGCGGAGTGAATGTGATAGGAATAGATCCCGCTAAGGGAAGAATCAAAAAAGCTAAGGAAAACGGTCTTCTTTATGGTTTTCCTCTCTCTAGTAAGAATCTTCAGGAAGTCCAGCGTCTCACTAATCTTCATGGGGCTGATGCTACTATTATTACTGCTGGGGCTCCAGATAATAACGATATAATCGACCAGGCCCTTCTCTTAACTCGTAAGAGAGGGACAATAGTAGTAGTGGGTGATGTCGGATTGAAAGTGCAACGCCTTCCTTGGTTTGAGAAAGAAATTAAATTGCTAATTTCTACAGCTTATGGTCCGGGAAGGGGCGATAATCTTTATGAAGAAAAAGGATTGGATTATCCCTATGCCTATGTGCGCTGGACAGAGAATAGAAATATGCAGGCCTATTTGGGTATGCTGCAAAAGAAGCAAGTTGATTTTTCTTCTTTAGTGGAAGGGAAATATTCCTTGGATGAAGCTCCTTTAGCTTATCGTCTTCTCCAATCAGCAAAGAAACCATTAGCTGTTTTATTGAGTTATAACGAACAAAAAGAAGAAACTGCCAGTTCTTCTTTTGTCCATATTGCTTCCCCTCAAGCAATTGAAGGAAAGATAGAAGTAGGGATAATTGGATTAGGGGGATTTGCCCAGACAGTTCATTTACCCAATTTAAAAAAATTAAGAGAGTTTTATCATATCCGGGGAGTTTGCACCCGTAATCCTGTTAAAGTAAAATATTTTGCTCAGCGTTGTGGGGCAGCTATTGCTACTACCGATTATCATGTTCTTTTGGATGATCCCAAGATTAATTTGATTATCATTACCACCCGTCATAATCTTCATGCATCCATGGTTTTAGATGCTCTTCAGGCCGGAAAGAATGTTTTTGTAGAAAAACCTCTTTGTTTAAACAATCAGGAATTAAAAGAAATAGAAGAAGAACTCCATAGTCAAAAATTGGTTTATTCTCCTCTTTTAACGGTAGGATTTAATCGTCGTTTTTCTCCCTTCATTAAAAACATCAAAGAAGCCATCCGGGACCATCATAGTCCTCTGGTTATTAATTACCGGGTAAATGATTCTTATCTTCCTCCCAGTCATTGGGTTAATACATCTGAAGGAGGGGGTAGGATTTTAGGTAATGCCTGTCATATGTTTGATCTCTTTTGTTTTCTAACAGAATCAAAAGCAACAGCTATTAACGCTTTTCCCATTACTTCTCAAGACGGTTTTTATCTTCCTCAGGACAACTTTAATGCCACTATTAAGTTCCAGGATGGATCATTAGCGAATTTGATCTACACTACCGAGGGAGACAGCAAGCTTCCTAAAGAATATATGGAGCTTTATTCCGAAGGAAGAGTATTTGTTTTGAATGATTATCATAATCTGCAGGTATACGGGGCTAAAGGAAACTGGCATACTCGTCAACAGGATAAGGGCCATGAAGAAGAATTAAGATCATTAGCTTCGGCTATGCATCAAAAAAGATGGCCTTTCTCTTTTCAAGAGATTAAAGAAGCTACCAAGATCAGCTTAGAGGTTGACAGACAGGTAAGAGAAGGGTAAAAATACCATCCCCCAGTTATCCACATTATTGATTTGACAAGGATATTAAATTTGATAGAATTAAAACGCTGCCACGGATGGCTTCGGCTTGAAGTGGCAGCATTTTTTTGCCTTTTTATTTCACTCTTGACAGGAATGTATATATATGATATACTCCTCCTGGAAGATTTAGATTGAACCAAAGAGCTTCTTTATCTGTAGGCAACAAACTAAACATTGTGGATGGTTTGCTGTAATTTTCTGCAGATGGGTACCCTGGCTCCGGCTGGGATATACCTCGGGGAAATTCTTTATCTCCTCTTAGGGGGAGGCTTTGCCTACAGTTTAAGGGGCTCTTTTTTATACTCCTAAAACCCTTCTTATTTCCTCCCTGGATGTTTTTCCCTGAAGCATTTTCAAAATGGCGTCATCTATTAAACGAGGAAAACGCACTCTCTTTATGCTGCCTATACTTTTCATTTTGGCGGAAGGAATTAATATTTCAAAAATACCTAAACGTCCTAAGTAACCAGTGAAGTTGCACTGGGAACAATTACCAGCTTGGTAGATTTTATATGGTTTCTTAAATTTCATTCCCCTTTGAGGGAATTTTTTTAATGTCTGGCTGATTAATTTTGTATCGGCTGGAGAAGCATTAATTTTTTTCTTGCAATTAGAGCAAAGATTACGGACCAAACGTTGGGAAATAATAGCATTAAGACTGGGTAAAATTTTCTGAGGGGGAATACCAAGACTTTCCAAACGATCAAAAACTTCCAAAGCATCATTA